>NZ_CAOKTW010000003.1:0-300000 GCF_948472335.1 Streptococcus bouchesdurhonensis
GCAGACGCCTTCAGCGTCAAGACGATGTTTATCTTTTTCACACAGTTCTTAGGGCGTGTTCACTTCCGCGAACAATGTATCTTCTCCTTTCTATTCGGCAACTCTCAGGTTGCCATTAAATAAATTCTTCGACGAGCTTTTACTCGTTCTTAGTTTGATTGTTTAAAAGCTTCCATCATCTCGATAAACTCGTCGAATAGGTAGCTTGCGTCGTGTGGACCAGGGGCTGCGTCTGGGTGGTATTGAACAGAGAAAGCAGGTTGGTATCTGTGACGCACACCTTCAACTGACTTGTCATTGATTTCTTCGTGGGTGATAATCAAGTGTTCTGGCAAATCTTCACGACTAACTGCATAACCATGGTTCTGGCTGGTGAAGTCTACTCGTCCTGTTGCAATTTCACGTACCGCATGGTTAAATCCACGGTGACCAAATTTCATCTTGTAGGTCTTAGCACCGTTTGCCATTGCAAAGAGTTGGTGCCCCATACAAATACCAAAGATTGGAATTTTCCCTTGCACACCACGAATCATATCCAGTGCCTGTGGAACATCTTCTGGGTTACCTGGACCGTTTGACAACATAACTCCGTCAGGATTGAGATGGAGAATTTCTTCCGCCGTTGTTGAATACGGAACAACCGTCACGTTACAGTTGCGTTTAGAAAGTTCACGTAGGATTGAGTGCTTAAGACCAAAGTCCACTAAGACAACACTCAAACCAACTCCTGGAGCTGGATAGGATGTTTTAGTAGAAACCTGCTTGATATTGTCTGTCGGCAAGACTGTTGCTTGGAGCTGGTCCGTCACATGGTCCATGCTGTCCCCAACATGGGTCAAGGTTGCACGCATGGTACCATGCTTACGGATAATCTTGGTGAGTGCACGCGTATCAATCCCTGAAATACCTGGAATTTTCTTAGCTTTCAAAAATTCATCCAAGGTCATTTGGTTGCGCCAGTTGCTTGCTCTTCGTGCTTCTTCAAAAACAACGACTCCTTTACAAGTTGGAATGATGGATTCGTAATCATCACGATTAATTCCATAATTTCCCACCAAAGGATAAGTAAAGGTCAAGATTTGTCCATTATAAGACTGGTCTGTAATGGATTCTTGGTAGCCGGTCATACCTGTATTAAAGACGATTTCGCCTGTTACATCAATATCTGCTCCGAAGGCCTTGCCTTCAAAAACTGTGCCATCTTCTAATACTAGAAGTCTTTTTGTCATATTTTCACCTCTCGTGGACGCTCACTGGCGTCTTTTAACGTCTTGTGTTTTAGTTGGCGTTTCTACTCGCCAGTACGGATTCTAAGATTGCCATTCGAACAAAGACACCATTGGTCATTTGTTGGACAATCCGTGATTTTGGTGCTTCAACCAAGTGGTCTGCGATTTCTACATCACGGTTGACTGGGGCTGGGTGCATAAGGATTGCTGTTTCTTTCAAACGGTCATAACGTTCTTGAGTCAAGCCATGTTGGGCATGGTAGTCTTCTTTTGAAAAGACAGCTCCACTATCATGGCGTTCATGTTGCACACGGAGAAACATCATGACATCCACCTGATCAATAATTTCATCAATAGTTACAAACTGCCCATAGTCTGCAAACTCTTGACTTCTCCATTCCTCAGGTCCTGCAAAGAACAGTTCAGCTCCCAAGCGTTTCAAAATCTGCATATTGGATTTGGCAACGCGTGAGTGGTCCAAGTCACCTGCAATAGCAACCTTAAGACCCTCAAAGTGACCAAATTCCTCATAAATAGTCATCAAATCAAGCAAGCTCTGGCTAGGGTGTTGGCCCGAACCATCTCCACCATTGATGATGGAAGTCGTAATCGTGGGACTAGCAATCAACTCTCTGTAGTAGTCAACCTCTGGGTGGCGAATCACACAGACATCCACTCCTAGTGCAGATAGGGTCAGGATAGTATCATAAAGTGTTTCACCCTTATTGACCGAACTAGTCTTCACATCAAAGTCAAGTCGCTCCAATCCCAGTCTAATCTCTGCAACTTCAAAGGACTTATGCGTCCGTGTAGAATCCTCAAAGAAAAGATTGGAAACAATCGGATGGTCTTCATAAGGAAGCTGAGCTCCGTTTTTAAACTCAATTCCTCGCTTGATCAATTTCATGACTTGATCGACAGTGAGGTCTTCCATGGACACCACATGGTTCAATGCTTGTTGATTTTCTGACATGGCTACTCCTTTAGCTTTCTAAGCTTCTTCAGTAATCAGAACTCTGTCTTGGCCATCAAGTTCTGTCATCTCTACGATGATTTCTTCAGAACGACTAGTTGGAATATTTTTTCCAACGTAATCTGGACGGATTGGCAATTCTCTATGTCCACGATCGACTAGAACTGCTAAACTCACGCGCGCAGGACGACCATGACCTACAATATTATCAATAGCAGCACGGATGGTTCGACCTGTATAGAGCACATCATCCACCAAGATAACTTCGCGGTCTGTCACATCGACAGAAACCAAAGAAGTATCTTCTCCACTTTTAACATCATCACGGAAAGGTTTAGTATCCAATTCCACAACAGGAACTGAAAGATTTTCTAGCTGCTCCAAACGTTCTTGGATACGGTGGGCGATAAAGACACCACGAGTTTTAATACCAGCCAAGACGATTTTATTCAAATCTTTGTTGCGTTCGATAATCTCATAAGTAATACGCGTAATCGCTCGTTTGACGGTCAATTCGTCTACAACTTCTTTTGCCTTCATGACAAACCTCCAAAAAGAAAAGTCTCCTTAAACAAGGAGACTTGAAATGTATAGCCAAGCAAGCCCTACTGCAAACAGTATAGACTTCACCCTACTACTTAATCGTTCTCCTTGCCTGCCTCACGGGACAGGTTTAAAGGAATATTTAGTTATCAAATACTATAGCACAAAGCGAGCCTAAAATCAAGCAAAAACTTTTGAAACCCCATCTTATAAATTGCTAAAATCATATAATTGTGGGTACTGGTCACACTCTGGATTTTTAGGATGGCAAATGGCTCTTCCAAAATAAATCATGGCCTGATGGGCAGCTAACCACTGCTTCGGTGGCAAGATATCCATAACCCGTTTTTCCACCTCAAGTGGTGTCGCTGATTTTTTGACAATATCGTGGTGCTTACAAATACGCTCCACATGGGTATCCACTGCAAAGGCTGGAATCCCGAATCCTACACTCATGACAACATTGGCTGTCTTGCGACCAACACCTGCTAGACTTTCTAATTCTTCACGTGTCTGAGGAACTTGACCGTCAAAATCGTCTAGTAACTGTTGGGCACATTTTTTAAGGAATTTAGCCTTATTTCGATACAGTCCTAGGCGAGAAATGTGTGAGGCAATTTCACTTTCTGTTGCAACAGACATGGCTTGTGGCGTTGGAAAGGCAGCAAAGAGACCTGGAGTGGCCTTATTTACCGCTGCATCCGTTGTCTGGGCTGACAACATGACCGCAACCAAAAGTTCAAAATGATTGGTGAAATCAAGACTGGGCTTGGCATCTGGAAAAAGAGCAATGATTTCTTCTAGCACCTTTCGTGCGCGTTTTTTTGACAAGACCATTATTCGTCTCCGTCAAATAGTCCTTGTAAGCCAGCAAAAGGACTGTTTTCTTCTTTCTTAACGGCTTGTTGAGCTTGGTATTCTTCTTCTGTCATGATTTGCCAGTCATTTCCTGAAACAAATCCTTGACCCGCTTCTTCTTCAGCCGTCAAGACCTTGATAGGAATGTTTAGTAGGATATTGTCTGACACGCTCTCAGCAAGATTAAGTTCTCCATTTTCGATAGGCAGGACCAAATCATCATCTAAAACTTCTTGATCTAGCAGATTAGTTGCCCCTTCCATGAAAACTTCCGTTACTGGATAAGATTCAACTAACTCAACTGGCTCCATACTGCGACTTGAAGCAAGAACAATGGTATAAGATAGTTGATAATCTAAGAAATACATACGGTCTTCATACTGTACTTTCCCAACTGCAAGGATATCTTTTACATCTAAAATTTCTTGATTGCGTGCACGCAGGTCTGCAGCTAGGTCTAACGTTTGTTCAAAATGCAAGCCTTCAGACTGCTTACGAATTTCTTGAATATTTAATTTCATACTTCCTCCATAAAGATTTACTCTCTTGATTATACCATGAAAAGCCTACAAATCAGCCCACCAAACTTTTTAATTAACATTCGATTTTTTAACATGTTTACTATGACATTTTTTAGTGCCATACTATAGGCAATAATACATCAGAGCAAGGAGGATGCTCACATGAAAGACAAAGAACTCATTACTAATGCAACCCAACTCCTATCCGAGTTAAATAAAAGTTTCCAAAGCTGCAAACAGGGTAGGGCAGATGATATTCGACTGCAAGAGCTGCTAAACACTACTCTGCAAGAGCTCAAAAAAGCGGAAAAGTTGGACAACAGTATTTTAATCGACCTTGAGAAATTTTACCAACGTACCAGTCTTCTGATTGGTCTTGGTAGCCTAAAACTGAATGATCAAGCACGCACTGCTTGGCGAAACTATGATAAATTCCATTACGAGCATATCAAACACGTACTGACTCTCTATGGACCTGTTTTCGGATTTTAGAGATTAGAATTGTCAGTTTTCTGTTGACAAAATTTCCTTAAAGGTATAGGATAAAGATACTAATACTCGGAGGTAAGGGAGACATGAACAACTAAGTCTATCAAATAAAGAAACTTTATTTAGTAGATCTTGTTTTTGTCTCTTTTTGTGTGCTCTTTTCATACTAGATTTTCTAGTATCTTATCCTCATTGAAAATCAAAAAACTAGAAGGCTAACCATCTACTCCTCTTGAGTTGGATTAGGCAATCCTAAGCTAGTTTGACGAGCTTTTCAACGAGGATAATAGAGTTTTGACAGTGACTTTGGGCTCTACTAGATAAAGTAGAGCTTTTTGTTATGCACTATCGACATTCTAGAAAGGGCAATCATATGATAAAAATCAATCACCTGACCATCACACAAAACAAAGATTTACGAGACCTTGTCTCAGACTTAAACATGACCATCCAAGACGGGGAAAAGATAGCTATTATTGGCGAAGAAGGAAATGGCAAATCAACCTTGCTACGAGCTTTAATGGGGGAAGCTTTGTCTGATTTCACTATCAAGGGAGACATCCAGTCTGACTATCAGTCACTTGCCTATATTCCTCAAAAACTTCCCGATGAGCTGAAAAAGAAAAGTCTACACGACTACTTCTTTTTAGATTCTCTTGATTTAGACTACAGTATCCTCTATCGTTTGGCTGAGGAATTGCATTTTGATGGCGATCGCTTCGCTAGCAACCAAGAGATTGGCAGTCTATCAGGGGGCGAAGCTTTGAAAATTCAGCTCATCCATGAGTTAGCCAAACCCTTTGAGATTCTATTTCTAGATGAACCTTCAAATGACCTAGACCTTGAGACGGTTGATTGGCTAAAAAGACAGATACAGAAGATGAGGCAAACCGTTATTTTCATTTCCCATGATGAAGACTTTCTTTCTCAAACGGCAGACACTATTGTTCACTTGCGACTGGTCAAGCACCGTAAAGAAGCAGAAACGCTAGTAGAGCATTTAGACTATGATAGCTATAGCGACCAGAGAAAGGCTAATTTTACCAAACAAAGCCAGCAAGCTGCTAACGACCAAAGAGCCTACGATAAAACCATGGAAAAGCATCGCCGAGTCAAGCAAAATGTAGAAACTGCCCTTCGAGCTACCAAAGACAGTACTGCCGGTCGCCTATTGGCTAAAAAGATGAAAAATGTCCTCTCTCAAGAAAAACGCTTTGAAAAGACAGCTCAGTCCATGACCAAAAAACCACTTGAAGAGGAAGAAATCAGACTTTTCTTCTCAGACATCCAACCATTACCGGCTTCTAAAGTCTTAATCCAATTGGAAAAAGAAAATTTGTCCATTGGCGACCGAGTTTTGGTTCAAAAACTACAACTAACTGTCCGTGGCCAAGAAAAAATCGGTATCATTGGCCCAAATGGTATTGGAAAATCGACTCTGCTAGCCAAGTTTCAACAACTGCTTAGCGCCAAAAGAGAAATTTCGCTTGGTTTTATGCCACAAGATTACCACAAAAAACTGCAATTGGATTTATCACCAATAGCCTACCTCAGCAAAACTGGTGAAAAAGAGGAACTACAGAAAATCCAATCTCACTTAGCCAGTCTCAATTTCAGTTATCCAGAAATGCAGCACCAAATTCGCTCCTTATCTGGTGGGCAACAGGGTAAACTCCTGCTTTTGGATTTAGTCCTGCGCAAGCCAAACTTTCTCCTTCTGGATGAACCCACACGAAACTTTTCTCCCACTTCTCAACCCCAAATCAGAAAACTCTTTGCAACCTATCCGGGTGGTCTCATCACTGTTTCGCATGACCGTCGTTTCTTAAAAGAAGTTTGCTCGATCATCTATCGCATAACAGAACACGGTTTGGAGATAGTTAATTTAGAAGATTTATAAATTTTCAACATAGTAAAAATCCAGAGACGAACTCTGGATTCTTTTTACATATGTTTTAAACGTTCAATCCGTTCTGAGATAGGTGGGTGGGTATAAAAGAGTTTTTGGAACCCTCCCCCTTTCTTGGGATCATTGATATAAAGTGCACTGCTGGCATCATCGACAGGACGACTCATCGGTTTACTATTATCCAACTTACGTAGAGCATTAATCATCCCTTGAGGATTGCGCGTCAACTCGACACTAGAAGCATCAGCTAGGAATTCCCTCTGACGAGAAATAGCTAGTTGTACCAAAGTTGCAGCGAGAGGTGCCAGTACAATAGCTAGTAGTGAAACCACTAGCATAATGATTTCAAGACCATTTCCATCTCGGTCATCGTCACTTCGTCTGCGACCTGATCCACCCCACCACATCATACGACCTGCCATACTAGAAAGCATGGTGATAGCACTAGCAAGGGCAACAGCAATAGTCGAAATGCGGATATCGTAATTACGAATATGACTGACTTCATGTCCCATAACAGCTTCTAGTTCTTCACGATTCATGATAGCTAGGAGACCTGACGTCGCAGCAACCGCCGCATTTTGAGGGTTAGAACCTGTCGCAAAGGCATTTAAGGCTGGATCATCAATGATGAAAATACGAGGCATAGGAATCTGAGCCACCATAGCCATATCTTCCACTACATGGTAGAGGTCTGGTGCCGTTTGCTCATCCACCTCACGCGCCCCATTCATGGACATGACGATCTCTGTCGATTGAAAAATCATGGACAAGGCATAGATAAAGCCGATAATCAGTGCGATAACCAAACCACCAAGCCCAGATCGCATGAAGAGGTAACCAACTGCATAGCCAACCAGAGCTAAGAGTAGGAAAAATACCAGCAACAAAATCCAGGTTCTTCGTTTATTGCTTGCAATTTGATCAAACAACATCTTAGTCACCTAAACCGCTAAAATCAACTTTAGGAACTGCCTTTTCCTCTTCTGGTGTTTGAAGGAAATCTGCTGCTTTAAATCCAAACATTCCAGCGATAATATTGCTTGGGAAAGTTTCTAATTTTACATTGTAGTTGCTGACAACACTGTTGTAGAGTTGACGAGAGTAAGAAATTTTATTTTCTGTGTTTGTCAACTCCTCTTGCAATTTAACAAAGTTTGCACTAGCTTTCAAATCTGGATAGCTTTCTGCAACTGCAAAAATACCTGAAACCTGACGAGTAAGGGCATCACTAGCTTTCATAGCTTCTGCTGGTGAAGTCGCTGCCGCCACTTGGTTACGTAGTTCTGCCACCTTTTCAAGGGTAGAACCTTCATATTTTGCATAACCTTTTACAGTTTCAATCAAGTTTGGCAAGAGGTCATTTCGACGTTTCAACTGAACATCAATCTGGCTCCAAGCCTCCTTGGTTTGCATACGATTCTTAACCAAACCGTTATAGCTAACAATCACAAAAATAACAATAAGAGCTAAAACTCCAAGAATAATCCAAGTCATTATATAAGTCCTTTCTGCTTTTAGATTAGTACCAGTATATCAAATTTTTAATGATTGTGGTAAAATAAGATGATACTAAAGAAGGAAAAAACTATGAAACCAGAAACATTTTACAACTTGCTTGCCGAGCAAAATCTTTCACTTTCGGACCAGCAAAAAAAACAATTTGAACGCTATTTTGAACTCTTGGTCGAGTGGAATGAGAAGATTAATTTGACGGCTATTACAGATAAGGAAGAAGTCTATCTGAAACACTTTTACGATTCGATTGCACCCATTCTGCAAGGCTTAATTTCAAATGAAACTATCAAACTTCTTGATATTGGAGCCGGGGCAGGATTTCCTAGTCTACCTATGAAAATCCTCTATCCTCAGCTAAATGTAACTATCATTGATTCTCTCAACAAGCGCATCAACTTCCTCAAACTTTTGGCTCAGGAACTGGATTTAGACGATGTTCATTTCTACCATGGACGTGCCGAAGATTTTGCCCAAGACAAAAACTTCCGTGCTCAGTATGATTTTGTAACGGCTCGTGCGGTTGCCCGTATGCAAGTCCTATCTGAATTAACTATTCCCTACCTTAAAGTTGGCGGAAAACTATTGGCACTCAAGGCTAGCAATGCTCCTGAGGAATTATTAGAAGCTAAGAATGCCCTCAACCTCCTTTTTAGTAAAGTAGAAGACAATCTCAGCTACGCCCTACCAAATGGAGATCCACGTTACATCACAGTGGTAGAAAAGAAAAAAGAAACACCAAATAAATATCCAAGAAAGGCTGGCATGCCCAACAAACGCCCGCTTTAAATTTTTTAGTAAAAAATGTTTACAAAGTTCGGAATTTCTGCTATACTATCACAAGCAAAGGTTTTTAATGTCATCCCGTGAGGTGACGAAGACGCAGAAATACTTGAAACTCTTTAAAGTCTAGATTTTAGAGAAGTCTTACTCTGAGGGCCTATTGCTGTAAAATAATGGGCTCTTTTTTGATGCCCAAAAGTGAGGTTTATATGAAACAAGAATCAACTGTTGATTTGTTACTAGACGTTGACCAACGTCCTTCGGCTGGAAAAGGAATTCTCCTTAGTTTCCAACACGTTTTCGCCATGTTCGGTGCGACCATCTTGGTACCCTTGATTTTGGGAATGCCTGTATCTGTTGCCCTTTTTGCTTCAGGTGTCGGGACACTCATCTATATGATTTCAACTGGATTTAAAGTTCCAGTTTATCTAGGTTCTTCTTTTGCCTTTATCACAGCAATGTCGCTTGCTATGAAAGAAATGGGTGGTGATGTGTCTGCTGCTCAAACAGGGGTTATCTTGACTGGTTTGGTCTATGTCCTTGTGGCTGCTGGTGTTCGTTTTGCAGGTACAAAATGGATTGATAAACTCTTGCCACCAATCATCATCGGACCTATGATCATCGTTATCGGTCTTGGACTTGCAGGTTCAGCAGTCACTAACGCTGGTCTTGTAGCTGACGGGAATTGGAAAAATGCTCTTGTAGCAGTTGTTACTTTCTTGATTGCTGCCTTTATCAATACAAAAGGAAAAGGCTTCCTACGAATCATTCCATTCCTCTTTGCCATTATCGGTGGTTACCTCTTCGCACTAACCCTTGGCTTGGTTGACTTTACACCAGTTCTTAAAGCTAACTGGTTTGAAATTCCTGGTTTCTACTTGCCATTTAGCACAGGTGGTGCCTTTAAAGAATACAATCTTTACTTTGGCCCAGAAACCATCGCTATCTTGCCAATCGCTATCGTAACAATTTCTGAACATATCGGAGACCATACTGTTTTGGGTCAAATCTGTGGCCGTCAATTCTTGAAAGAACCAGGTCTTCACCGTACTCTTCTTGGTGACGGTATCGCAACTTCAGTTTCTGCCTTCCTTGGTGGACCAGCTAATACAACTTATGGAGAAAATACAGGGGTTATCGGTATGACTCGTATCGCTTCTGTCTCAGTTATCCGTAACGCTGCCTTCATCGCGATTGCCCTTAGCTTCCTTGGTAAATTCACTGCCTTGATTTCAACCATTCCAAATGCTGTACTTGGTGGTATGTCAATCCTTCTCTACGGAGTTATCGCAAGTAATGGTTTGAAAGTCTTGATCAAAGAACGTGTGGATTTCGCTCAAATGCGTAACCTCATCATCGCAAGTGCTATGTTGGTCCTTGGACTTGGAGGAGCTATCCTTAAACTCGGTCCAGTTACCCTTTCAGGAACTGCCCTATCAGCTATGACAGGAATCATCTTGAACTTGATCTTACCATACGAAAATAAAGACTAAAAGTCTAAACACATCAAAAAACGAGCATTTCCAATTACGGAAGTGCTCATTTTTCTTCTTTCTAAAAAAGGAAAGCCCTGCGGCCTTCCTTTGTCTTACTTGCGTTTCTTCTTCGCTTTTTTCATTTTGTTAGCCATTCGTTTCATGGACTGTTTCATAGCAAATTCACCAATTTTACCTTTGAGTCCGCCACCAAACATCTGACTCATATCTGGCATTCCTGCTCCTCCGAGAGCTGACAGGTCAGGCATTCCGCCTTGTCCCATCATTCCTTCAAGGGCAGACATATCCATTCCTCCCATATTTGGCATATTTTTAGGAAGGTTATTTGGATTGATTCCCATTTGCTTCATCATTTTGTTCATATCTCCAGACATAACCCCTTGCATGAGTTGTTTAGCCTGGTTAAAGTCTTTGATAAATTTATTGACTTCTACAAAAGTATTTCCAGAACCTGCGGCAATACGACGACGACGGCTTGGATTTAACAAATCTGGATTTTCACGTTCTTCAGGTGTCATTGAAGACACAATGGCACGTTTGCGAGCAATCTGGCGTTCATCCACCTTCATGTTTTGAAGGGCTGGATTATTGGCCATACCTGGAATCATCTTGAGCAAGTCTTCCATCGGCCCCATGTTTTGCACCTGATCCAACTGATCAATGAAATCATTGAAATCAAAGGTGTTTTCACGCATCTTCTCAGCCATTTCAAGGGCTTTTTGCTCATCGTATTCCTGAGAAGCTTTCTCAATCAAAGTGAGCATATCCCCCATACCAAGGATACGGCTAGACATGCGATCTGGGTGGAAGGTTTCAATGTCCGTAATCTTTTCACCTGTACCAGTGAACTTGATTGGTTTTCCAGTAATGTGACGAACAGATAGAGCAGCACCACCACGAGTATCGCCATCAATTTTGGTAAGGATGACCCCAGTCACTTCCAACTGAGCATTGAACTCACGCGCAACATTGGCTGCTTCTTGACCAATCATGGCATCAACGACAAGCAGAATTTCGTTTGGTTGAGCTAGTGCTTTCACGTCACGAAGTTCATTCATCAAAAGCTCATCAATCTGCAAACGACCTGCCGTATCAATCAAGACATAATCGTTGTGATTGGCTTGGGCTTGCTCCAAACCTTGACGTACAATCTCAACAGCTGGTACTTCGGTTCCAAGTGCAAAGACAGGCACATCAATCTGTTGACCCAGAGTTTTCAACTGGTCAATAGCCGCAGGACGGTAAATATCCGCCGCAATCATCAAAGGACGGGCATTTTCTTCTTTCTTGAGTTTGTTAGCCAATTTACCTGCAAAGGTTGTTTTACCAGCCCCTTGCAAACCGACCATCATGATGATTGTAGGAATCTTAGGTGACTTGATAATCTCAGCCGTATCAGAACCCAAAACGGTTGTCAGTTCCTCATCAACGATTTTAATAATTTGTTGCGCAGGATTAAGGGTATCAATGACCTCATGCCCGACTGCACGCTCACGAACTTTCTTGATAAAGTCCTTTACAACAGGCAAGGCAACGTCGGCCTCAAGCAAGGCCAAGCGAATTTCTTTGGTTGCCTCTTGGACATCAGATTCAGAGATTTTTCCTTTTTTACGTAGATTTTTAAAGACGTTCTGTAAACGTTCTGTTAAACTTTCAAATGCCATTATTTTCTCCTATTTTTTCAATTCAGTGGAAATCGTCCGAAATGTTGCAAACACTCTAGTTCTTCGGGTGTGACTTCTTTCATGATTTCATTTGGATATCCCCAACAGCTAAAACCTATTTGCATGGCTTTGGAGTTATCATTGGGCGAGATAATCTGTAGTCGAGTAGGAAATGGTTTCTCTGCTGCTAATAGTTCGCAAGGTATTCCTTGATAAATAACTAGACTGCCCATGATTACTCCCGATTATCAATGCTTGTTAAAATTTCTATCTGCTCCTGCAGAAAGTCATCCTTGGGATAACGCTCCAATATCTGGTCAAAAATCTGACTGCGGACAATGTAGTCCGAGTACATGTGCAATTTCATCTCATAATCTTCCAGAATCTTTTCTGTTCGCTTGATATTGTCATAGACAGCCTGACGACTGACACCAAACTCCTCGGCAATCTCAGCAAGGCTATAATCATCAGCGTAGTAGAGCTCTATGTAGTTCATTTGCTTGTCTGTCAAAAGCGCTGCATAAAATTCAAAGAGCGCATTCATACGATTGGTTTTTTCAATTTCCATAACTTTTATTATACCAAAAAATAGCCTAATCTACCACATTAGCAGGCTAATCCGAGAAGATAGCTAGCAAAAATTTGAAAAAAACAAGAGACTAGCACCAAGTAATTTCCAATTGATAGCTGGCAAAGGGATGTCCCTCTTGATTTTGTAGTTGATAATCTAGTTCAATCTTTTGCCCATCAACTTGATAATGGCTCGTTTGGATGATAAACTCCTGCATGCCCGTAGGTGTGGGAATATAGGCTAAACTATCACTATCCTTTAAAAAGCGCATAATGGTCTTGGGATTAGAAAATCGGCTCATCACCAGTTCTTGACCATGAAATTTAATAACCACTTTTTCCTTTTCCTCATTATAGAAAAGCAGGTAGCTATAATCTCCTTTTTCATGCACTTCCACATCATAGAGTTGGTCAATCACTTCCAACTGCTCATCAAACTGAATCCTATTTCGCATCCGAATCTTCACATCAAGTCCTCTTTCTTGTCTCTTGTCCTACTATTTTACCAAAAAGAGCAGGATTTTGCTATAATGGTCATATGAACGAAAAAGTATTCCGTGACCCAGTTCACAACTACATCCATGTCAATAATCAAATCATCTATGACTTGATTAATACAAAAGAATTTCAGCGTTTGCGTCGAATCAAGCAACTGGGAACTTCCAGTTATACCTTCCACGGTGGAGAACACAGTCGCTTCTCTCACTGTCTAGGAGTCTATGAAATTGCACGACGTATCACAGAGATTTTTGAAGAAAAATATCCTGAAGAATGGAATCCTGCTGAGTCTCTCTTGACCATGACCGCTGCACTCCTTCATGACCTCGGACATGGTGCCTACTCCCATACTTTTGAACATCTCTTTGATACAGACCACGAAGCTATTACTCAGGAGATTATCCAAAGTCCTGAAACGGAGATTCACCAAGTCCTACTACAAGTAGCGCCAGATTTTCCAGAAAAGGTAGCCAGTGTCATAGACCATACCTATCCTAACAAGCAGGTCGTGCAACTCATTTCTAGTCAGATTGATGCAGACCGCATGGACTATCTCTTGCGCGACTCCTATTTTACAGGAGCATCTTATGGAGAATTTGACCTGACTCGGATTCTTCGAGTCATTCGTCCTGTCGAAAATGGTATCGCCTTTCAGCGCAATGGCATGCACGCCATCGAAGACTACGTCCTCAGTCGCTACCAGATGTATATGCAGGTCTATTTCCACCCAGCAACACGGGCCATGGAAGTTCTCCTGCAGAATCTCCTCAAACGCGCCAAGGAACTTTATCCAGAAGATAAGGACTTCTTTGCACGAACTTCTCCACACCTCCTGCCTTTCTTTAAAAAAAATGTGACCTTATCTGACTATCTGGCTCTGGATGATGGTGTGATGAATACCTACTTCCAGCTCTGGATGACCAGTCCTGACAAGATTCTAGCTGACTTATCGCAACGCTTTGTCAACCGCAAGGTCTTTAAATCCATTACCTTTTCACAAGAGGACCAAGACCAACTCACTAGCATGAGAAAATTAGTTGAGGACATCGGCTTTGATCCCGACTACTATACTGCTATTCATAAGAACTTTGACCTCCCTTATGATATTTATCGTCCCGAATCTGAAAATCCGCGAACACAGATTGAGATTTTACAAAAAAATGGAGAACTGGCAGAACTCTCTAGCTTGTCTCCTATCGTCCAATCCCTTGCTGGCAGTCGCCATGGAGATAATCGCTTTTATTTCCCAAAAGAAATGTTAGACCAAAACAGTATCTTCGCAAGCATTACCCAGCAATTTTTACACTTGATTGAGAACGATCATTTTACCCCAAATAAAAACTAGAAGAGGAAATTTATGAGTATTAAACTAATTGCCGTCGATATTGACGGAACCCTAGTCAACAGCCAAAAGGAAATCACTCCTGAAGTCTTTTCTGCCATCCAAGATGCCAAAGAAGCTGGTGTTAAAGTCGTGATTGCAACTGGCCGCCCTATCGCAGGTGTTGCCAAACTTCTGGACGACTTGCAGTTGAGAGACGAGGGTGACTATGTCGTGACCTTCAATGGTGCCCTTGTCCAAGAAACTGCTACAGATCATGAGATTATCAGTGAATCCTTGACTTATGAGGATTATCTGGATATGGAATTCCTCAGCCGCAAGCTCGGTGTCCACATGCATGCCATTACCAAGGACGGTATCTACACTGCCAATCGCAATATCGGAAAATACACAGTGCACGAATCAACCCTCGTCAGCATGCCTATCTTTTACCGCACACCTGAAGAAATGGCTGGCAAGGAAATCGTCAAGTGTATGTTTATCGATGAACCAGAAATTCTCGATGCTGCAATTGAAAAGATACCAGCGGAATTTTACGAACGCTACTCCATCAACAAGTCTGCTCCTTTCTACCTCGAACTCCTTAAAAAGAATGTGGACAAGGGTTCAGCCATTACTCACTTAGCTGAAAAACTCGGATTGACCAAAGATCAAACCATGGCTATCGGTGACGAAGAAAACGACCGTGCCATGCTGGAAGTCGTTGGCAATCCAGTTGTCATGGAAAATGGAAATCCAGAAATCAAAAAAATCGCCAAATACATAACTAAATCTAACGATGAATCCGGCGTTGCCCATGCCATCCGTACATGGGTACTGTAAAAGGGTATGAATAGACGAAAACCGCTCAGCTGAGCGGTTTTTAATGTCTAATTAATGCCCCCTGCCGGAATCGAACCAGCAACTACTCCTTAGGAGGGAGTTGTTATATCCATTGAACTAAGGGAGCTAGATAAAAACTCTGCTGAAGAAGCAGAGTTTTTTAGTCGAATTAACGACGGATTTCTTTGATACGAGCTGCTTTACCTTGAAGAGCACGCAAGTAGTACAATTTCGCACGACGTACTTTACCGTAACGAACAACTTCGATTTTTTCAACACGTGGAGTGTGGATTGGGAAGATACGCTCAACACCTACACCGTTAGAGATTTTACGAACTGTGTAGTTTTCTGAGATACCAGCACCTTTACGTGCGATAACAACACCTTCAAAAATCTGGATACGTTCACGGTTACCTTCGACAACTTTCGCGTGTACACGAACAGTGTCACCAGGACGGAATGATGGGATATCTGTACGAAGTTGACCTTCAGTCAAGCTTTGGATTAATGGATTCATTTTATTCTCCTATCTTTGTCAATCTTGAGGAATCTTCCTCAGCGGATAAACTGTATTTTTGTGCGTCCATTACACACAAGATACAGTTTACCAAATTTCCACAAAAAAGTAAAGAAATTTATAGCAGAATTCCTAAAAAAATCGCTATTAAACCACCTAGGTAGGTTAAGGCTAGGTAGCTATAAAATACCTTCTTATCACTTAACAGTCTTTGAAGTTCGTCATTCAAGGTCGAAAAAGTTGTCAAACCTCCACAAAAACCAGTTGCTAGCATAGCATAGACTTCCTTAGACTCCACATGATTGTAGAATAATCCAATCAAAAAACAACCTAGAAGATTGGCTATGAGCGTTCCGAGTGGCAATTTAGAAGCTTGATTATAGCGGGAAAAGAAATACCGTACGAGCGCTCCTAAGCCACAAGCAATTACAAGATAGACGATTACCATTTCTTCCTCCCTAGACAATAGGCCAAAAGTAGGCCTCCACCGATACTCAAAAGCAAATACAGAATCAAACTAATGTAACGCCCTGTATCAAGCAGTTTCACAGCATCAAGCATTAGACTCGAAAAGGTTGTTAAACCTCCACAAAAACCCGTTCCCAGTGCTAAAACCAAGCTCTTACTAGTCCCCTTATAGACCAGATAGCCCTTGACAAGATAAACCAAGCAGAAAATGCCCAGATAGTTAACAAAGAGAGTTCCCCAAGGAAAATCTGGACTGGCTGGTAACCAAGTGGAAACAAGATAGCGGACAAGTCCACCCACCATGGCAGCTAGAAAAATTCCTAGCGGATAAAATTGTTCTTTTTTCATTTGATATTTTGATCCTGATAATCACGCGAACGTTTGAGTATGTCAGAAAAAGTCGCGACAATAGTTTCCTGATAGCGCTTGTCCTCTACACGACTTCTAACCTTTTCAAAAATAACTTCTTCTCTCTTAGTATCTAAAATCGGCTTACCTGAAGCTTTCTTATAGGCAACTACCCCCTCAACCAAATGCATTCGTTCTTCCAACAGTTTGACAATTTGGTCGTCGATTTGATCAATTTCTTGACGAATAATATCTAAATCCATACAGTCTCCTCCTTTATTTGAATTATTGTATCAAAAAGCCACCAAATAGGCTAGTAAAATCCCAACTCACGATAAGAAAAATGCACTGATTGATTGCATCAGCGCACTTTTATGCTTATCCTACTTTAGCAGCCAATTCTTCTGCGAATTGTTCCAAGCGTTCGATATCTTCTTCCTCGGCAGAAAGGTCAACTTTAACACACTCTGAACCTTTTTCTGCCCCTGTTGACACAAAGACACGGTCAAAGTCATCAACAGCCTTACAGAATTCATCGTAGAAGGTATCTCCTGAACCAACCACTCCGTAGATTTTACCATTCAAGTTTAGGTCTGCAAGGTCTTCGTAGAAGTCCATCATCTCATCTGGCAATTCTCCATCACCATAAGTATAGGTCGCAACGATAGCGATGTCTGCTTCCAAGAAGTCTGAAGCGTCAACAGTTGTACATTCATCAACATCAACATCCAAGCCCAAGTCACGTAATTTGTCTGCTACAATATCTGCAATTTCTTCGGTATTACCGGTCATACTGGCAAATACAATTTTTGCTAATGCCATATCGTCCTCCTCAATTTATCTTTCTCCATTATATCACATCTTTTTCATTTTAAAAATAAAAATTCTTGTGCTACAATGAAATGAGAAAGAATTGAGGTTATTTATGGACATTTGCCATCAAATTTTAGAAAAAATTAAAGAATACGACACGATTATCATTCACCGTCATATGAAACCAGACCCTGATGCCTTGGGAAGTCAGGTGGGATTGAAAGCCTTGCTGGAACATCATTTCCCAGAAAAAACCATTAAATCTGTTGGTTTTGATGAACCAACTCTCACTTGGATGGCTGAAATGGATCTTGTTGAAGATAGTGCCTACCAAGGCGCCCTTGTCATCGTCTGTGATACGGCCAATACTGCTCGTATTGATGATAAACGCTATAGTCAAGGTGATTTTCTCATTAAGATTGACCACCATCCAAATGATGATGTATACGGTGACCTATCTTGGGTGGATACAAGTTCAAGCAGTGCTAGCGAGATGATTACCCTATTTGCAGAAACAAGCCAACTGGCCTTGTCAGATCGAGCTGCTGAGCTACTTTTTGCAGGAATTGTTGGTGATACAGGTCGTTTCCTCTACCCTTCTACCACTGCACGCACCCTCCGCCTGGCTGCCTCTCTGAGAGAACAGAACTTTGACTTTGCAGCTCTCACTCGCAAAATGGACACTATGAGCTACAAAATTGCTAAACTTCAAGGCTACATCTACGACCATCTGGAAGTGGATGAAAATGGTGCAGCTCGCGTCATCCTGAATCAAGAAGTCTTGAAACAATTCAATGTTACCGATGCTGAAACTGCAGCCATTGTCGGTGCACCTGGACGCATTGACAGTGTAAGTCTCTGGGGAATTTTTGTGGAGCAGGCTGATGGTCACTACCGTGTTCGCTTACGCAGTAAAATTCATCCTATCAATGAAATTGCCAAGGAACATCATGGCGGAGGCCACCCCCTAGCAAGTGGCGCCAATTCCTATAGCCTAGAGGAAAACGAAATCATCTACCAAAAGTTAAAAAACTTGCTTAAAAACTGATAAAATACTTGCCAAACTTTTCAGAATCTGATAGACTAGTATGGTAACAATCTATGGCTCGCAAAGAGACCATGGCAGAAAGGAAATATTGCAAAATGAAAAAAGATATCCATCCAGAATATCGCCCAGTTGTCTTCATGGACACAACTACTGGTTACCAATTCCTTAGCGGTTCAACAAAACGCTCTAACGAAACAGTTGAGTTCGAAGGCGAAACTTACCCATTGATCCGTGTGGAAATTTCATCAGACTCACACCCATTCTACACTGGACGTCAAAAGTTCACTCAAGCAGATGGACGCGTGGATCGTTTCAACAAAAAATACGGTCTCAAATAATGATAAAAAGACAGCTTCGGCTGTTCTTTTTTCTTTCTTGAAATCAACTGCTGTTTTCATGTTTCAAACTCAAAAAAACTTTGTACTCTCGATAGCCACACAATGGTTTCCAGAGTACAAAGTTTTTTATTAGACTTCCTGCGAAACTAGAATTCTAGTTCACAGTTGATAATTCCAGCAATAAAATTCATTCGTAATCCAAAGCGTTTACGTTGATTTCGATAGGTTGTTGAAAACATTTTAAACGTTTTTACTTTGGCAAAAATATTCTCAACCTTGATTCTCTCTTTAGATAGCATATGATTATAGGATTTATCTTCAAGAGTTAGTGGCTTAAGTTTGCTTGATTTCCTCGGAGTTTGCGCTTGTGAATACATCTTCATGAGTCCTTGATAACCACTGTCAGCAAAGACTTTACCAGCTTGTCCGATATTTCTGCGACTCATTTTGAACAATTTCATATCGTGGCAATCATTACAGACAAAGGGAGCTTTATCGAGTAGAGGGCAAGGAAGGTTGTTAGAAGTGGAGTCTCTAATTTGTTTATTTCGTTTGACTTCTTTAGAAACAGTAGACGGGTCTTTTAGAATAAGTTGCCCGATAGATTTGAAGGTTTCACCGCGCTCTAAGTCTAATTGGATATCATTACGGTCTGAAAGGGTAAGGTGTTTATGTTTTGTCATAGTAGACCTCATTTCTAACTCAAACGTCTCACACTTAATTCCACCATAAAAATCCGTTTTAGACTAATTTCCACTTCGGCTAGCCAAGTGGAAGTTACTTTGAGAAGTTACCCCAAGCACAATTCTTATATTCTCTCAGAAAAAGATTAGACTTTTAACCCCAAAATTGATAAAATAAAAAAGAAAATAAGATAAAAGGAAACTGAAAATCACCATGATGAACATGCAAAATATGATGCGCCAAGCACAAAAACTTCAAAAACAGATGGAACAAAGCCAAGCAGAACTTGCTGCTATGCAATTTGTTGGCAAATCTGCTCAAGACCTTGTCCAAGCGACCTTAACTGGTGACAAAAAAGTTGTCAGCATTGACTTTAATCCAGCTGTCGTTGACCCTGAAGACCTTGAAACTCTTTCAGATATGACTGTTCAAGCCATCAACTCTGCTCTTGAACAAATCGATGAAACTACCAAGAAAAAACTGGGTGCTTTCGCTGGAAAATTGCCATTCTAAGCATAAGAAAAACAAGCATTCAAGAGAATACTTGCCTATCATGGGAGGAACAACTGTTCCTCTTTTTGCTTACTAAAAATTAAAGAATTCCATGGCCTGTTTGAACAGTAAATCCGTATACTCTGGGTCTTCTTGGGCAATGGTAACCTGATCTTGAATCATTTCCAAGTCATCCGTTATCATGCCGTCTGCACCCAAATGAACAGATTTATCAAAGGACTCTGAACTATTGATGGTCCACACGTACAATTTCTGATCGGTATTCCAAAGCTTGTTGACAAAATTTTCATCCAAGGTTGAATACTCCATAGTATAACCTGTGGCCTTGGTTCTTGGAAAAATACTATTGTAAGGTAGGATGAAATAGACTGGAATTTGAGAATCGTAAGCTAGTACCTGGTCAATCACATGATAATCCAAAGACTGCATTTGGTGACCATTCTGCTTAAGAACAGTTCCATATTTTTCCATAAAGCGTTTCATCATATCTGGGCTATCTTTTCGACTGGTTTTAATTTCAATAAGGAGTTTTTGATGTAATTCATTGGCTTTATTGAGATAATCATCAAAACTAGACACCTTGCTATGATAACCATTTTCTGAAATATCAAGTTTGGTTAATTCTTCCAAAGTGAGATCCTGAGGATTGGCATTAACACCTGTCAAATTTTTGATATTGGCATCATGCATCATGATAAACTGGCCATCTTTTGTTTCCTGAACATCCGTCTCAACAAAGTCTGGAGATAACTGAGCGGTTTTTTCTAGTGATTGGACTGTATTTTGCACACCATTCTTATTAGATACTCCCCTGTGAGAGATAATCAAAGGTTTATTGGCAACTGGAGCTTCTAAATAAACATAACCCTCAAGAGCGAAAAAGATAGCAGCACATCCCATCACTCCCCACCTCATCCAGTGGTCTTTCTTTCTCCTTGGTGTGATTTCTAATTCTTCTCCTGTTAAGAAGGAAACAAACTTAATGAGAAAGTAAGTCAAGGCCATATAGTGGAAATTCTTGATTAAAACAAAGTTGATAATTCCCAGCACAAGAGATTCCTTATGGGTCAAACCATCCATCAGTGCCTGACTTGCCAAGATTGGAATCAATAAAAGAATGAAAAATATGTAGGTTTTGACGATAATCCAAAGCAAGTTCCAAATATAAAACCAGGAGTGCTTTCTTGTCTTCTCTAGACTGTATCTGACTGCTTCTTTGACTGTTTTTTTCTCAAATAAAAGCTGAGGTAGGGCAAACATGAAACGCACTGAAATGTAAAATAGAAGTAAAGCCAGAATAGTAACCACTATACCTACTAGCCAATACTTGTCTTCCACATAATCAACGATAAAGTCCGGAATGACAATTTTATTTAGGTAGTAAATCTTTAAAATCTTTCGAATCAATGGAAAGAGCATCATGACATAAAAGAAGATAAAGGCTATCTTGGAAAGTGTCGCTTGCTTCATAAACAAGAAACTTTGGCGAAAGACCTTACGACTGTACTCTAGCAAAGTTCTCTTTTCATGATAGAGGAGGTGCCGGGCTCCGATAAAGAGAAGTCCTATCTGGTAATAGGCGATCAATAAATTAACGATTACCAAAATAAATAAAGCAAGACTAACAAATGGCGAACCCTTTATAATGGCAAAAATATTGTTGTAGGATAGAAAGAGATAACCTGTCTGACGGAGCAAAAGTCCAGCAATCCAAGAATTTGACGGTAACCAGACAAACTCAATCATCATAAAAGTCAAGAAAAATAGAAAAAGTATTTTATCTAGATTAAAGTATATCTGCTTAAAACCTAGATTTTTAGGTTTTTCAGGTTTCATAGGCACTCCTAGTCAAATAATTGAGACAAGTCCAAGCCTCCAAAAGGATTGTTTGAAAGACTACTTTCTGTCTCTAACAATTCTCTAGCTTGGTCTGACTCTAGAAAGGACTCGTAAACACGCGCTGTCATACGAGCATCCTCTAAGCTATTATGAGACTGACCTTGAAATCCAAGAAACGAGGCAACGGTTTGCAATTTGAGATTGGCAATACCGTGTAAATCCGAACTCCGACGTTCAAAAGCTTCATCATACAAGTCCACCTTATACTGCTGACTGTAGTCTAAACCATGATCCGCTAAAATAGGTAGATCACTTTTAGCAGCATTGTAGCCAACCATGGGTAAAGAACCCACAAACTCTTGGAAATCTTTTATAACTTTCTCCACTGGAGGAGCATCTTTTAAGGTTTCAGCTGTAATTCCAGTCAAACCATTGATAAAACTCTTTAGAGGCACACTAGTATGGACATAGGAATCATAGGCATCGATTTCCTGACCATATCTAAAACGCACTGCCGATATTTGAATCAAGTGTGTTTGTCCTTCATGCTGATTAAATTCTAAGTCAAAAGCAATGTAATCTTCTAATCGTTCCATTCTATACCTCTCCTATACTGTTATTTTACTTGATCAACTATACTATTTAGATTAGAAATAAAAGAAGCCATCAGGTTAGCATTTAACCTAAACAGCTCCTTGATTATCCTCCAAATAAACGAGCAAAAAAGCCTTTCTTAGTGGATTGGACTTCTTCTTTTGCTTGGTCCAGCTCTAGCTTAAGATTTTCTTGATCCTTCATGGCTTGAAGGGTCAATTGTTGCTGCTGATCCAGTTGTTTATCTTTCTCAGCAATCTGACGATCTTTGATGCGCATTTGCTCATCTTTTTCTGATAACTGACGATCCTTGGCTTTTAATTGTTCATAGAGACGAAGAATTTCTGCATTCTTCTCATCCACTAGAATCTCCATCAGTTCACGTTGCTTGACATCTTCACTGACAGGCTCATCTTCAAAAATCGTTTTTTTATAGATTTCTTCTAGCTTAATCAAGCCACTTCGGGTAACGACTGTTACCCCTTTGTCATTTTTATCTGTGTCTTCTTCTGGTAATTCTTTGACACGGTTATTGATTGCTTGGCGAGATAATCCTAAGACCTCTGCAATCTCACTGACGGTCATTTCAATACTCATAATATCCTCTGAAACGTTTTCTAGCTTTTCTTTACTTAAATCTTATCATAAGCTAGAAAAACTGTCAAATTTTCGCTTAATCTAAGGCCTTCAAAAAGGCTAATAAGACTTGGGCAGAGCGACGTCCAGCTTCGATAATAAACTCATCAAAAGAGATGTTTGCTTCATGATTGGCATTGTCACTCATAGCTCGGATAACTAAGACTGGAAGATTAAGAGCATGCGCTGCCTGAGCAATAGCTGCCCCCTCCATCTCAACGGCTAAAACTTCTGGGAAATGAGACTTAATCGCTTCTATCTTGTCATTTCCTGCAACAAAACTATCTCCTGTAGCAATCAATCCAAGATGCCATTTTTGGTCCAATCGAGATAAACTCTCTTGGATTTGAGCAATAAAAGTTTTATCTGATTCAAAATAAAGCGGTTGTTGTGCCATTTGTCCATAAGCATAGCCAAAAGCTGTAACATCCACATCATGATAGGCTAATTTGTCAGCAATCACAACATCCCCAACAGCAATACCTTCTGCTACTGCCCCAGCTGATCCTGTGTTAATCAAAGCATCCACTTGAAAATGATCAGCCAAAATCGCCACACTCATAGCAGACATGACCTTACCAATTCCACTTTCTACAAGAACGACTTTATGAGAAGCAATGGTTCCTGTGTGATAGGTATTGCCTAAAACAACTTGCTCCTGGGCATTGTCTAAATGCTGGACCAGATAAGCCAGTTCTTCTGGCATAGCCGCAATAATTCCTATTTTCATTTCAATTCCTTTTCTATTACAAAAGTTTCATTGCTAAGACAAGCAAAATTAAGAGAAAGATGACTGCAAATAAGATTTTATTCAGTTTAGAATTGAAGACATTTCTCTTAGTATTTTCAATGCGACGGCTTTTATGAATAGACGGTTCGACCTGAATCTTCAAGGTTTCCTGGCTAAAACCATGATCCTTAGGATTGGCATAACCAAAACGGGAAGAAGAGGTTGGTAAAATTTTTGTCTCCTCATCATCTAGCAAAGGAGGACCTGAAATTTTTTCGCCTCTATTAGCTCTTTCAATCATTTCATCCGTTAATAAAGGTTTACCCATACTGACCTCCTCTATTTTTTTTGCAATTCCCAATACTGAACAGCCATAATCGTCTTGGCATCACAGATATGACCTGATTGGATCAATTCCTTGGCTTCCTCTAAGCTAACTTCAAGGACTTCCAAGGTCTCATCTTCATCCTGCGGACGCGGATTTTCCACTTTCGTCAAATCGCTTGCTCGGTATAGTTTTAATTTTTCATTACAAAAGCCAATGGCTGAGTAAAAATCGTACAAGAGTTCTAATTTCCCTGTGTAGGCTGTTTCTTCCTCTAATTCACGAAGAGCTGCTGCAACAGGGTCTGTATTTTCTCCTACTTCCAACTTTCCGGCTGGAATTTCGTAAGAGACAGCCTCGATGGCTTTGCGGTACTGCTTGACCAAGATGAGTTTTTGTTCATCTGTTACTGCTAAAACACAGACAGCCCCATTGTGGAAAATCAAATCACGTTGGGCAGTTCCCTTACCTTCTGGTAATTCAACCTGATCTTGGACCAGTTTAAAAATTGGCCCTTGATAGATTTCTTTTCGGCTAAGCGTTTTTTCTTCAAATTCCATGACAGACTCCTACTGATTATTAGGATGATGAGGAAGGCGTGTTGCATATTCGTCTTTATTGACCTGACGTCCACGACCAATAGCAATAGCATCCGCTGGAACGTCTTTGGTAATAGTTGAACCCGCACCAACGAGGGAATTGTCACCAAGTTCTACTGGCGCAATAATGGTTGAATTTGAACCAACAAAGACATTGTTGCCAATGACTGTTTTGTATTTGTTTTTACCGTCATAGTTGACTGTAATGGTTCCAGCACCGAAATTAACCTTGCTACCCACTTCACAGTTTCCGATATAAGTCAAATGACCAGCCTTAGTATTCTCGCCGATAGAAGAACCTTTCACCTCAACAAAGTTACCAATATGGACTTGGGCACCTAGAGATGAACCTGGACGAATGTGGGCATAAGGACCGACTGTCACACCGTCTGCAACACTACTTTCCTCAATCATAGAGTTGGTAATAACAGCTCCTGCTCCGATAGTGCTATCCACCACATAAGTTCCATTTGTCAAAACAGTCTCAGCACCAATTTTCGTGTGACCTTTTAAGGTAACATTGGCTTCGATTTGAACTTCGGGAGCAATCTCAACATCAATATCGATATAAGTTGCTTCTGGATTGACAAAGCTAACACCATTGACCATGTGTTGGTGATTGATGCGGCGACGCATAACCGACTCAGCTGTCGCAAGTGCTACACGGTCATTTACTCCAAGACTCTCATCAAAATCTTTCAAAGTATAAGCGCCAACTTTTTCACCAGCTTCTCGGAAAATGCCAATGACATCTGTGATATAGTATTCACCTTGAGCGTTGTTGGTATTGATATTTTTCAAAGCCTCAAACAAACGCTCGTTATCAAAAATATATGTTCCAGTGTTGATTTCCTTGATTTGCTTTTCAAAATCTGTAGCATCCTTCTGCTCAACAATACGAAGGACCTCCGCATTGTCATTACGAACAATTCGTCCATAGCCAAAAGGATTATCCGTTTCAGCAGTCAAGATAGTGGCCACATTTTTATGATTGATGTGAAAATCAATCAAGTTTTTCAAGCTTTCACCTGTGATTAAAGGAGTATCCCCTGCAATGACCAAGGTGTGACCTGACAAACCTTCTAAGATAGGCTCCGTCATCATAACTGCATGGCCAGTACCCAACTGTTCAGATTGAGTCACAAATTCTGTCTGTCCAGCCAAGACCTGCTCAACCAATTCCGCCTTGTGTCCTACAACTGTTACTGTCTTTTCAGGTTGGATAGCTCCCACACTACGGAAAACATGTTCCAGCATAGAAATACCCGCAACCTTGTGCAACACTTTTGGCAAATCAGATTTCATGCGAGTCCCTTTACCCGCTGCTAAAATAATGGCATAATTTGACATAATCTTCTCTTTTCTCTAGAAATTCCCTTTTATTATACCATATTTCAAATCATTCCGCGCTCTTGAATGAAAAAATGCTCTAAAGTCCTTTCTTAACCCATTTTTTAAGTATTTTTTTTGATTTTTTCTCATTTTTAAGGTAAAATTATGAGGTATGAGAAAGAAAATAAATCCGCTTATTATGTTTGGTTTTTTTGGGATTATGATTTTCATTTTAATCCTGAATCGCCCTCGTTTTGAGGACCATCCTGTAAAAACAAAGTCAAATATCGCGCAAGTAGAAACGCAAGCGCTACACAATATAGATAAACCGGTAATTGATGTTTCTGGTTGGCAGCGTCCTGAGGAAATCAATTACGATACTCTGTCCCAAAACATTTCTGGAGCTATTGTTCGCGTCCATAGTGGTGCTCAAACGTCCAAAGAGAACGATGCTTCCTATGTTAATGGTGTTGATAAGGCCTTTAAAACCCATATCACTGAGTTTCAAAAACGAAATGTCCCAGTTGCTGTCTATGCCTATGTAGCCGGAAAAAATGTCCAGGAGATGGAAAAAGCTGCTGAGGTATTCTATAACGCCTCTTCTCCATACAGTCCAAGTTACTATTGGCTAGACGTGGAAGAAAAAACCATGTCTAATATGAACGACGGTGTTGAAGCCTTCCGAGCAAAGCTTGAATCACTGGGTGCTAAAAATATCGGAATCTACGTTGGGGTCTACTTCATGGAAGAGCACAGTATTGATACAGATAAGTTTACGTCTGTTTGGATTCCTTCCTATGGTTCTGACTCAGGATTTTACGAAGCTACTCCTAAAACTGATTTAGATTACGACATTCACCAGTACACGTCTAAAGGAAAAATTGCTGGCTTTGACCACGATTTGGATATCAACGTTATCTCTGCCTTAAAGAACAAAGAAGAAACCTTTAGAAAACTCTTTTTAAAACCTTAAAAGCATTTGTTTATCATTTGCTTTTTATTTTTGTGTTTGATTGTGATACAATATAGTAAGGATTTTTTGAAATAGAAATAGTTGGAGGAAAAATATGCTCTCATGGTTAGCACGTGTTATTAAAGGGATTGTCATTGCTCTTGGATTTATCTTACCGGGAATTTCCGGAGGGGTTCTAGCAGCAATCTTAGGAATTTATGAACGAATGATTGGCTTTCTAGCCCATCCCTTTAAAGACTTTAAAGAAAATGTTTTGTACTTTATTCCAGTTGCCATCGGTATGCTTCTGGGAATCGGATTATTTTCCTACCCGATTGAATACCTGCTTGAAAATTATCAGGTCTTTGTCTTATGGAGCTTTGCGGGTGCCATCATTGGTACAGTTCCTAGCCTTCTCAAAGAATCAACTCGAGAATCTGACCGAGACAAGATTGATTTAGCTTGGTTCTGGACAACCTTTATCATTTCTGGATTAGGACTCTACGCCTTAAATTTTGTTGTTGGAACCTTAAGTGCCAGCTTTCTTAATTTCGTCCTAGCTGGTGCACTGCTGGCTCTTGGCGTATTAGTTCCTGGCCTCAGTCCATCAAATCTCCTTTTGATTTTGGGTCTCTATGCTCCTATGTTGACTGGTTTTAAAACCTTTGACCTCTTGGGAACCTTCTTCCCGATTGGAATCGGAGCAGGCGCAACTCTCATTATTTTTTCAAAATTGATGGATTATGCCTTAAACAACTACCACTCACGCGTCTATCATTTCATCATCGGAATCGTCTTATCAAGTACTCTTTTGATCTTGATTCCAAATGCAGGAAACGCTGAAAGTATCCAATACACAGGTCTTTCACTTGTTGGGTATGTCATCATCGCCTTCTTCTTTGCACTTGGAATCTGGCTTGGTATTTGGATGAGTCAATTGGAGGATAAATATAAATAATGGCAAAAAAAGTTAAAATCAAAAAAACATTGGTGGAACAAATTCTGTCTAAAGCAGGTATCCCACATCAGGGGATTCAAATCAATGCCCTAGAAGGAGAACTTCCTCAAGGTTATGAACGAGATCAGATTTTCAAAACCTTGGCGCTTTTGGGAGATAAAACAGGACCGATTATCGGAATTGTCCCTATCACCCAACACTTGTCTGAAAAGAAACTAGCCAAAATTTCTGGCAATAAAAAAGTGAGCATGATTCCACAAAAGGACTTGGAAAAAACAACTGGTTACATTCATGGAGCCAATAATCCTGTCGGTATTCGTCAGAAACACAATTATCCCATTTTTATCGATAGGATTGCTCTAGACTTGGAACAAATGATTGTCTCTGCAGGCGAGGTCGGTCACAGCATTATCGTCGCACCACAAGACTTGGCTAACTTTGTAAAAGCTGACTTTGCAGATATCTTGGAGGACAGCAAATAATGAAACTCTACTTTGTCCGCCACGGTCGTACAGTATGGAACCAAGAAGGACGCTTTCAAGGTGCTAGTGGAGATTCTCCCCTTCTTCCTGAATCCATTGAAACCCTAAAACGACTAGGCCAGTATCTCAAGGATGTTCCTTTCGATCAGATTTATTCAAGTGATTTACCTCGAGCGGTCAAATCTGCTGAAATTATCCAAAGTCAACTCCAGACCCCCTGTCCTTTAGAAAGTGTTCCTAATCTCCGTGAATGGCAGCTGGGGAAGTTGGAAGGTTTGAAAATTGCAACCTTGGAATCTATTTACCCGCAACAAATCAAAGCTTTCCGATCTAACCTTGCTCAATTTGACACTCAAATGTTTGGAGCCGAGTCCCTCTATAGCACTACGCAACGGACTATCCAATTTATCAAATCATTAAAAGATAGTCCAGCTGAGCGTATTCTAATTGTCGGACACGGCGCCAATCTTACTGCCAGTCTTCGTACTCTTCTAGGTTACAAAGAGCCACTTCTTCGTAAAGATGGCGGTCTAGCAAATGCCAGCCTAACCATTCTAGAAACCCATGACTTTGAAACATTTACCCTTGATACTTGGAATGATACTTCCTATCAATAACAGAACTTGATTTTAGCGTCAAGTTCTTTTTAGTTTTGAAAGATTATCCGTGAATTTCTTGCTTATTTATGATAAAATGGGAGTATCGCAAAAAATGACTCATCGTATTCAATTTTGAGTAAAACTAGGAGGATCCCATGTCAACAGAACATATGGAAGAACTAAATGACCAGCAGATCGTTCGCCGTGAAAAAATGGCTGCGCTCCGTGAACAAGGAATCGATCCTTTCGGAAAACGCTTTGAACGCACTGCAAATTCACAAGAATTAAAAGATAAATATGCCGACCTCGATAAAGAACAATTACATGATAAAAATGAAACAGCTACTATCGCAGGACGCTTGGTAACCAAACGGGGTAAAGGTAAAGTAGGTTTTGCCCACCTTCAAGACCGCGAAGGTCAAATCCAGATTTACGTTCGTAAGGATGCTGTCGGTGAAGAAAACTACGATATCTTCAAAAAAGCAGACCTTGGTGACTTCCTTGGTGTCGAAGGTGAAGTGATGCGTACAGATATGGGAGAACTCTCTATCAAAGCTACTCACATCACTCACTTATCTAAAGCACTCCGCCCACTTCCTGAGAAATTCCACGGTTTGACAGACGTTGAAACAATTTACCGTAAACGTTACCTTGACTTGATTTCTAACCGGGAAAGCTTTGAGCGCTTTGTCACTCGTTCAAAAATCATTTCTGAAATCCGTCGTTACCTTGATCAAAAAGGTTTCCTTGAAGTCGAAACACCTGTTCTTCACAATGAAGCTGGTGGTGCTGCTGCCCGTCCATTTATCACCCACCATAATGCCCAAAACATTGACATGGTGCTTCGTATCGCGACTGAGCTTCACTTAAAACGCCTTATCGTGGGTGGTATGGAGCGTGTCTATGAAATCGGCCGTATCTTCCGTAACGAAGGAATGGATGCCACTCATAACCCTGAGTTTACTTCTATCGAAGTTTACCAAGCTTATGCAGACTTCCAAGACATCATGGACTTAACTGAAGGTATTATCCAACACGCTGCTAAAGCTGTTAAAGGCGACGGCCCAGTTAACTACCAAGGCACTGAAATCAAAATCAATGAACCATTTAAGCGTGTTCACATGGTGGATGCTATCAAAGAAATTACTGGTGTCGATTTCTGGCAAGACATGACTTTCGAGGAAGCCAAAGCTATCGCTGCTGAGAAGAAAGTTCCAGTTGAGAAACACTATACTGAAGTTGGTCACATTATCAATGCCTTCTTTGAAGAGTTTGTTGAAGAAACTTTAATCCAACCAACCTTTGTCTATGGACATCCAGTAGCTGTATCTCCACTTGCTAAGAAAAATCCTGAAGACGAACGCTTTACTGACCGTTTCGAGCTCTTCATCATGACTAAGGAGTACGGTAATGCCTTTACTGAACTCAACGACCCAATCGACCAACTTAGCCGTTTTGAAGCCCAAGCTAAAGCTAAAGAACTTGGTGACGATGAAGCAACAGGTATCGACTACGACTATATCGAAGCCCTTGAATACGGTATGCCTCCAACAGGTGGTTTAGGAATCGGTATCGACCGTCTCTGCATGCTCCTCACTGATACAACTACTATCCGTGATGTATTGCTCTTCCCAACAATGAAATAATCTCTTGTCCTCTGGTACTTGCCAGAGGATTTTTTCTCAGTAAAAAGAAATAGACTGAAGTTTTCACCTCAGTCTATTTTTCTATCGGACTTTAGAAAGGAAATTTCTTTCTTAGTCTTCTTTTTTCTTACGAGTTACAAGTCCAAATGCACCCAACATTCCAAGAAGTCCAAGACTAGCTAGACCAGCCTTATCTTCTGTACCAGTATTTGGTAATTCCTTCTTATCATTGGATATAGTTGTTTCAGCTACTTGTTTAGATTCTGTTCGACTTACCTGAGTTGGATTAACTACTGGTTTATCTGGATCTGTAGGACGAACTGGCGAAACAGGTTGCTCAGAACGAGTTGAAGTAACTACTTTCTTATAGGTATGAATCACATTGCCATTTTTATCTGTTTTAGTACCAATATATTCATAACCTTCTAAAGTCTTAGGTCCATGGCTACCATTTTCTTCTGGAGAAATTTCTTTACCATCACCATCTTGGTAACGTGTTACGATATGAGTAGCTGAACTACCATTATTTCCTTGATTATTAACATGATTAGATTTAGGAGTGACTTTCACAGGAACATCCACTGTCACTTTACGTCCGTCTGGCAACTCTAATTCTACTGTTACAGATGGTTTGTCACCAGGTGTATTTGTTGTTGGAATTTCTCCAACTTTAGTAATCTTCCATCCTTCTGGAAGGTCCACATGTTTTTTCACTTCATCTTCAGTAATCGGTGTTCCAACTTCCACTACAATAGGAGTTACTGTCGGTGTTACGATAATTGGTACCTCTACTTCAATAATTTCTCCAGTTGGAACTTTAATCTTCACTTTAACGCTTGGTTTCACTCCAGCAGGAATTGTTGTTGGGATTTCTCCTACTTCAATAATTTCCCATCCTGGTTCTTTTGGAAGATCGATATGCCCTTTCACATCGTCTGGTGTGATTGGTGTTCCTTGTGGTACAACAATTTGTCTTACGGTTGGCGTAACGATGACTGGTACATCGACAGTAATCTTACGACCATCTGGTAATTCAATCTCTACTGGAACGACTGGTTTTGTTCCTGGTGTAGTTGTTGTTGGAATTTCTCCTACTTTTGTTACCTTCCATCCATTTGGTAATTCAATATGTTTCTGAACATCTTCTGGCGTAACTGGTGTTCCTACTTGAACTACTACAGGTGTTACTTTCGATGTTACGATTACTGGAATGTTCATCGTTACTCGAATTCCATTTGGTAATTCAATCTCTACTGGGATACTTGGTCTTTCCCCTGGAACATCCGTTGTAGGTTTATCTCCAATAGAAATAACTTTGACTCCTTTTGGAATGTGTTTTTCAACATCCTCAGCAGTAATTGGATCTCCTTGTTTTTTAACAATATCTTCAATAGGTGTAACATTTACTGGAATTTCTACAGTCACAACTTTACCGTTTGGTAATGTAATCGTTACTTTTACAGGATCCTTCTTACCTGGTGTTGTTAAGTCTGGAATGTTTTCTACCTTAGTTGTTGCTCCTTCTGGTACTTTGATTTGTTTTAAAATATCCTCTGGAGTCAATTTAGCTGTTGTGACTGGTGTTTCAATTGGTGTAATTGGTGTTACATTCACTGGTACGTCTACTGTCACTACTTTGCCATTTGGTAATTCCACAGTTACTTTCACTGGGTCTTTCTTACCTGGTGTTGTTAAATCTGGAATATTTTCTACTTTCGTTACTTTTCCACCTTCTGGAATTGTAATTCCTTTAGTGTAATCTTCTTGTGTTAATGGTGTTGTCGTTACTGGTGTTTCGATTTCCTTAACAGGCGTTACATTTACAGGAACATCCACTGTTACTACTTTACCATTTGGTAATGTTACAGTTACTTTCACCGGATCTTTCTTACCTGGTGTTGTTAAATCTGGAATGTTTTCAACCTTAGTAACCTTACCACCTTCTGGAATCTTAATTCCTTTAGTATAATCGTCCGGTGTTAATGGTGTGGTTGTTACTGGTGTCTCGATTTCCTTAACTGGTGTTACTGTTACTGGTACGTCTACTGTCACTACTTTACCATTTGGTAATGTTACTGTTACCTTCACTGGATCTTTCTTACCTGGCGTTGTTAAGTCTGGAAGATCTCCTACCTTAGTAGTTGCTCCTTCTGGTACTTTGATTTGTTTTAAAATATCCTCTGGAGTCAATTTAGCTGTTGTGACTGGTGTTTCGATTTCCTTAATTGGTGTTACATTTACCGGCACTTCTACTGTAATCACTTTTCCATTTGGTAATGTAATCGTTACTTTTACAGGATCCTTCTTACCAGGCGTTGTTAAGTCTGGAATGTTTTCTACCTTACTTGTTGCTCCTTCTGGTACTTTGATTTGTTTTAAAATATCCTCTGGAGTCAATTTAGCTGTTGTGACTGGTGTTTCAATTTCCTTAACAGGCGTTACATTTACTGGAACATCCACTGTCACTACTTTGCCATTTGGTAATGTTACTGTTACCTTCACTAGATCTTTCTTACCTGGCGTTGTTAAGTCTGGAAGATCTCCTACCTTAGTAGTTGCTCCTTCTGGTACTTTAATTTGTTTTAATACATCCTCTGGAGTCAATTTTTCTGTTGTAACTGGTGTTTCGATTTCCTTAATTGGTGTGACTGTTACAGGAATATCTACAGTATAAGATTTACCATTTGGTAATGTAATCGTTACTTTTACAGGAGTTTTTTCTCCAGGTGTTGTTAAATCCGGTAAGTCTCCTACTTTAGCTGTTGCTCCGTCTGGAATATTTAGACCTCTAATATAGTCTTCTTCTTTTAACGGCGTATTTGTTACTGGTGTTTCAATCGGTGTTGGTTTTGTTTCAACTACTTTAATAGTAGCTGGAACTTCTACTAACACTTTCCCATCTTTATCTTTTACAACTACAGTAACTGGCTTATCACCTGGTGTTGATCCATCATATGGAGTTGCTTGTCCTTCTGGAACTTTGTATTCGAACGTTGAACCTTCTGGATAGTCACTTGGTGTGATACTATCTTCAGCTTTAGGTTTATCTTTATCTTCAGCATTTACTGGAGTTAATTGTTCTTTACCTTGAACGACTTTAATCTTCGCAGGTACTTCTACAATTGTATCTCCATCTGAATCTTTCACGACTACAGTAACATCTTTTTCTCCTGGTGTTGTTCCATCATATGGAGTTGTTTGTCCTTCTGGGGTCTTGTATTCAAAAGTTGAACCTTCTGGATAATCATCTGGTGTAATGCTATCTTGTGGTTTTGGTTTCTTATCACTTTCAGCATTCACTGGAACATATTGTGTCTTAGGTTCTACGACTACGATTGTTGCTGGAATTTCTGCGATTGGTTGTCCATTCAGTTTAGCTACTACCGTTACAGGTTTATCACCTGGTGTTGTTGTATCTACTGGAGTGTTATCTTTATATTCAAATGTTGTTCCAGTTGGGAAATCATTTGGATTAATGTTTTCTTTTGGATCTGGCTGTTTCTTAGCTGGGTCTACTGGTACATATTTAGGATAACCTTCCACTACACGAACTGTAGATGGCACTTCAACTAATACCTTATCCCCTTGTTTCACAACAACGGTAACTTTCTTATCACCTGGTTTAGATGTATCTACTTCTTCTTTATACTCAAATGTTGCATCATCTGGGTAATCATTCGAATCAATGCTATCTTCAGGTGATGGTTGTTTCTTACCTTCATCTACTGGAACAATTTGTGGGTAACCTTGTACAACTTTCACTTTTGTTGGTACTTCTACAAGTGTATCATTTCCATCTTTTGCAATGACAACTACATCTTTTTCTCCTGGTGTTGTTGTATCTACTGGAGTCTTATACTCAAATGTTGTTCCTTCTGGGTATTGTTCTGGATCAATGCTCTTAGCTGCATCCGGTTGTGGTTTGCTTGGATCTGCTACTACGTATTGTGTCTTAGGATCTACAACTACTACTTTCGCAGGAACTTCTGCAATTGGTTGACCATTTAACTTAGCTACAACAGTTACATCTTTTTCACCTGCAGTTGTTGTATCTACTGGTGTTTTGTATTCAAATGTTGTGCCATCTGGATATTCTCCTGGTGTAACACTATCTTTCGCTTCAGGTTGTTTCTTAGCTGGATTTGCTTCTACAAATTGTGGTGTACTATCAACTACACGTACAGTTGCTGGTACTTCAACGATTGTATTTCCTTGTGGATCAAGTACTTCAACAATCACATTCTTATCACCAGTTGTTGTTACATCGATTGGAGATGTTTGCCCATCTGGAGTCTTATATCTAAATGTAGATCCTTCTGGATAATCTGTTTTATCAATGCTCTTTTCTGGATCTGGTTGTTTGTTGTTTTCATCAACTGGGACGATTTGTGGTATACCTTCAACTACTGTAACTGGTACTTTAACAGTTGTTGTTTTCTCTTCATCATCTACAATGTATTTAACAGTCACATCCACTTCAGTATCATCTGTTAAGTCAGGGACTGTTACTGTAGCTGTTTTATCAATTTCAACTCTAGCACCTTGTGGTAGTTTACCTGTAAATGTTCCATCAGCAATCGCTTTTTCAGCTTGAGCAAGTACTTTTTCTTTTGCTTTTTCTTTGTCGCCATTTTTAGGAACAAGAATTTCATCTGCTTCTGGTTTTGGTAAAACTGTTACTGGAACTTTCACTGTTTCGGTTAACTTACCATTATCATATGTTACCGGGATTGTCGCTTCTTTATTTCCTGCTTTAGCAGTAATATCTTCAGCAATGACAGGTTCACCTTTTGTTCCGTCTGTACCTGGTGTTACAGCACCTTTCACATCATCTTTTGTAACAGTGTCCCCTTCAAATACTACTAATTTCTTAGCTGTTGAACCTACTACTGTTACTGGGACTGTTACTTCTCTAGTTGCAACTACTTTACCATCTTTTACATACTCTACAACTGCTGTTGCTGGCTTTTGTACTCCAGTTGCTGTTGTTTCCGGTACTGTTCCTGCTTTAACTTCTTTAACTCTTACAATTACACCATCTGGCAATTTATCAGTTGGAACTGCAGTTGCTGCTTCTACTGCTTTCGCTTTAACTGCTTCATCTAAACCAGTGCTATCTTTAAGAACTGTTACACCTGTTGGTTCTACTTTTGGTAAAACTACAACATCTACTTTAGTTTCTACAGGAATTGTTTCAGTTCCTTTTGTATAAGTTACTGTTGCTGGCACTTCTAGTGTTTGACCTGCTTTTTTAGCTGTTGTAGGAATATCTGCAATATCGTTTTTAGTTGCAGTAAAACCGTCTACAGCTGTAGGGTTTACTTTTTCTTTCAACTGATCATTTGTTACTGCATCATCTTCAACTGTATACAATTTATTCGTTTCTTGATCTTTTACAGTAATTGTATAGGTAGTTGAATTCACTGCAGTTTCGGCACCTTTATTTGTTCCAGTATCCGTTTCAGTATCTGCAGTAACGATATTTCCGTTACTATCTTTTACTTCAACTTTAACTGTGTAAGTACCTACTTCTGATAATTTAACAGTTGCTGCTTCTGCTGCACTGCTATATTCTGTTACTGTTCCTGAAGGAGATGTTAACGTTACTTTTGTAACTGTTGTTTCCTTTTTATTTGGAGCAGTTGTCGCATCATCTTCTGTATCTGTAATTGTTACTGCAGCTGATTTTTGTTTTACTAAATCTACTGTAGCACCTTTTACAGTAGTATATAAACTTGAGCTAATAGACGGAGCATCATTTAATATAGACGCTTTATCTGAAGAACTTGCTGTTTCTACTGCATCAACTGTTCCTTTAAATCCTGATGTAGTTGAAATCGTCCACTTATCTCCAGTTTTTGTTGCTGTTACAGTAGAATTATCATCAGCAGACCATTTATTTAATCCTTTATCATATTTAACAGTTACAACCATTCCTTTATTAGTATCAGTTGCTGAATCTGCTGAACTGTTCGCCGTATTTTCTTTTTTATAGGTCGTTAATGTACGAGATACATTATTAACGGCTGTAACTTTTCCTTCTGCGTTTAATGTACGAGTATATTCGTAAACATTAAAGATTGTTTCCCCATCTTTATTCACATCAACATATAGGTCGCGTTTTAACCATGTTGTTGTACCGTCACTGTTAGGAGTTTTCTTCTCAGCAGTCTCACCAGATAATTCCCAACGACCACTAGTTTTATTGAATGTTGCTGCTACATTTTCTCCTAGTTGCGTTTTTAATGTTACTTCGGCTCGTGTAAACGTTGCTGTAATATTTTCACTATTTGCAGTTACGTTAATCGTATCTGTTGCGGCATTTGCTGTTGCTGTTGGAAGAACTTTTAGATTGAAAGTTTCACCAACTGTACCAATTTCATCATTGACGTTTACAGCAGTATTTGTTGTTTCTGATACAACCCATTTACCATCTTTAGCAACAATTTTTGTATTTGTTCCATCTGGTAATGTAATTGTCGCTTCTGAAGCCCCTTTAGAAATTGTAATCGGAACTTCTGTATCGTAAGCATGTACATTTTTTACAGATACTGAAGGTGCAATTTTAAATGTTGCGTGTGCGTATGCCTCATTGGCATTTGTCTCTTGATAATCTCTTGCATAGATTGAAACTCGATAAATCCCAGCTTCAGTCGGTGTTCCTTTAAATCCATTTGGATTATTTTCAGTCATATCATCAGATGCAATTGTGAAGCCGACACCTGGAATTTTCGTCTCATTTCCCGTTAATTCTGTAGGCGTAGCAGCACCAGTACCTGTCGTTCCTGTAATCTTCGCTCCAGAAACACCAAGAATAGCACGTCCTACAGTTTCTGTAATTGTAGTTGTACGTCCAATTGGGGTTCCATTTTCATTCGTTAAAGTATAAGAAACTCTTCTATTATTTGGTACCCCAGCATGCGAAGCTCCAGCATCTCGATATTCTACTGGAACAGTTAGTGCTTCTCCAACTTTCCCTTCTTTAACAGTATCGTTAATTTCTAGTGTAGGTGGGGTTCCATCTTTCCATGCTGTTCCACCAAATCTATGATCATCTAATGGAACAGTAATACTTTTACCTGTAACAGTGTTTTTAAACGTTACGCGTGCTTTTAATTGTTGATAGTTAAATGGACTTCTATGCGTTACAACCCCTTGCACACTATCTGTTGCTTTGTCATAAAATAAACCATTCGGGAAATTGGACACATTGAAATCTGAAACAGTCCAACCAGCCTTTTTAGCAGCTTCTGTTACTTCAATACGTTTACTTACATCTTTAATGTATACTTTATCAATACCTTGTTCATATCCAAGTTTATAGATACTAGAAAGCAGATATTCATAAGGTCCACTTCCATAGTAAGTTGCTGGAATTTGACTTGAAATACTAGTTCCATTATACCTTAGCTTTCCACGCCATAGTGGAGCTTCTTCTATAATTTTTTGGACTTCTTCAGCAGGAAGTTTCAATCCATAGTCAATACGAGCCTTTACATCACTCTCTTTACCATCATAAGTATAGTTAGATGGTCCAGGACTAAGTCTTGTACCAGCTCTTTGATCAGAGAACACTCTAAACTCTAAGTCAGCAGCATCTGCTATTTTCTCTGGAGTATTAACACCTAAATCACCTTGACCTGGATGGCGACTTCCGAACGGCATTGTATAGGTATCCCAACCAGTAAAGTTTTCTCGTGATACTGTACTTGTGCTTCCGATAATATTTTTCGCAGTTGGTTGCGCTGGATTTGTTGGTGTGATTGTATCACTAGTTCCTGTAGTTGTTGTAGAAGTAGTTGCTGCATCGTTGTTAGATGAGTCAGTTCTAAACCCACTTTCCCCTTTTCCTGGAATCTCTTTTTCATTTCTTGGATCTTGGTTTTTATTTACTTTTTCTTCTTCAGTTGTCTCTGATTTGATACTGTTTAAAATGATAAGGCTACTTGAAAGTTGTTTAGCAAGTGCATCAACTTTTGACTGTGTTTTTGTATCATCATTTAAAAGCTCTTTTGCTTTATTAACCAAATTTTTAGCATCATCAATGACTGATTTTGTTTTCTTGCCTTCAGTTAATTGACTCAATCTACTTTCAGCTTTAGCAACTAAATCTTCTAACGATGCTGTATTAATAGCAACTTTTTCCGTCACTACATTTGGAGTTTCAGCTTCACTGGCTTGTTTGTCAGTAGCAGACTCCTTTACAGAAGTATTATTTTGTCCATCGGGCTCTTTAGCAGTAACAAATTCTTGTCCAGTAACTTCCTTAGAGGTTTCCGAGGACTTATCAGTTAGATTTTGAGGATTTTGAACTTCTGTATGTTCTGAATTGGTTAATTGTTCAGCCGCTTGGACGCTTCCTCCACCAAGGAAAAACAGTCCAGTAGCTACAGCCACACTAGCCGCACCAAAACTAACCTTACGAATACTGTAACGTGTGAATTTTTCCACCTGCGATTGACGAACATATCGTCCTTTAGAATTAAACATAAATAGATTCCTCCAACATAATATGAATTGTTAATATATGATACTTTGATGTAAAAAATAACTTTAAATCACAAATAAATATAGTAATATGTCATCTTTCCACTTAATATATTATCGAACAATAATCAATCTGTCAAGCGATATCTAACTCTTATATTATAAATAAAAAGAAGAAACCGTCATTTAGATTCCTTCTTTCACTTCTTTTGTTGCTACATCTTCTCCAAACCATTTTTGGCTGATTTCCTGGAACTTTCCTTCTTGGTATAGTTCGATAAAGGCCTGGTTTAATGCTGTTAATAATCTTTTATCTGCTGGTCTAACTCCGACCGCAAATGATTCACTTTCAAATCCTGCTGAAAAGACATTGTAGTCATTTAATATACCCTCAGACTGGAGATAGTAATTAGCATACACTCGGTCAATCAACAAAGCATCAATCCGGTCATTTTTCAAATCAATCAAGGCCTCATTGAAACTCTGGTACTGATTAGCCTTCTGGTCTTTTACACGATTTTTCAGTAAATCTGGCTGGGCTGCAAAATCCAAATAACCAGAGGAACCGGCTTGGGCTCCCAAGGTCTTATCCTTCATATCCTCTACCGAATGAATCTGCTGGCTTTTCTTGGCAACCAGAACTTGTTGATTTTCCATATAAGGAATGCTAAAGGAAACCTTCTCTCGGCGTTCATCAGTGGCAGAATAGCCATTCCAGATGGCATCTATGGTTCCATTTTGCAGTTCCGTCTCTTTCATATCCCAGTCAATTGGCTGAAATTGAACCTTAAAGCCTAATTTTTCTGAGACAGCTTGTGCCAAATCAATATCAAAGCCTGTATATTGGCCATTCTTTTCTTCAAATCCCATGGGTACAAAGGTATTGTCAAAACCAATGGTTATACTTCCTTGCTCTTGATACTTATCCCAGTTATCCTGCTTGGGATCACTAGCCTTCTGAGTACAAGCTGTTAAAAAGAGAGTCAGGAGAGAAACCAATACTAAAGCAATTTTCTTATTAGTCATTGGCACCTCCTACTTAGGCTCAACCTTGAGAATCTGATCTGCGATATTTTCCGCAAACTGCAAATCATGGGTAACCACAATCTGGGTCACGCCAAGTTCCCTATTTTGCAAGATTAGTTTTTCCACTTCCAAGCGTAATTCTGGATCCAGGGCAGAAGTTGGTTCATCGTAACCTATGATTTCCGGGTCAATCATCATAGCACGCGCCAAGGCTACCCGCTGCTTTTGCCCACCAGATAGTGAGAATGGATAGGCGTCTGCGTGCCCTGCAAGTCCTAACTGTTCTAAAAGACATCGCGCCTTCAGCTCAGCCTCATCCTGCTTCATTCCCATGGTTTTCACAGGAGATAAGGTCAAATTGTCTAGAACTGATAAATGAGGGAAAAGTTGAAAATCTTGGAATACAAATCCCAGTAGATTGCGCTTCTCCAATTCATCCAATTCTAAAGGTTCTCCATTATAAAATATTTGCCCTGAATCAATGGTTTCAAGACCTGCAAGCATGCGTAAGAGAGTCGTCTTACCTCCACCCGAAGGCCCAACGATAGCCAGAATTTGCTTTTCAGGAATTTTTAGACTGAAATTGGACAAAATTTGCTTTTCACCAAATCCTTTATTAATATTTCGTAATTCTAACATGGCAGCCTCCTATCTATAGTAACTGTACTTCTTCTCAACTTTTTTGGAAATGATTGTCACAATCCCAATCAAAATCAAGTAAATGGCTCCTGCCAAGAACATAGGAACAAGACTAGCATCACGGTTGGCAGCTGTTCGACTCGCCAAGATAAGGTCTGAAATTCCTAGAGCATAGACCAGGGAAGTATCCTTGACCAAACTCATAACCTCATTAAATACACTAGGAAGAACAATCTTGGTCACCTGAGGCAAGATAATATAGCGGACTGTGTCAAAAGAACTAAACTTCAAAACCTTAGCAGCCTCATATTGGCCTTTAGGAATGGTATCAATCCCTCCACGGAAGATTTCAGCAAAGTAAGCCGCATAATTCAAAACAAAGGCAATAATGGCCGCAAGAAGACGATCCAAACGGATCCCAATGCTTGGGAGCACATAATAGATAAAGATCAATTGCAAGAGCAAGGGTGTGCCTCGCATGATCCAGATATAAATGTTAATCAGATGATGGAGGGGCTTCCAATGGACTTGCAGTGCAAAGGCAATCAAAACGCCCAAGGGAATAGAAAAAATCAAGACCAGTGCAAAAACCTGCAAAGTCATGCTTGCACCGCTCAATAAACTCGGTAATATCTCAAACAAATAAGACATACTGCACCTCCTAAAAATAATTGTTCCTATTATAGCATAAATAAACAAAATAACCAAGAATTTTTGTAAAAAAATTCTCTTTTAAAAAGAAAAACTATACCTATCAAAAATGATTAGATACAGTTTTTAAAATATATCCTTACAATCTCTCAAATAGTTCTTGCATTTGCACATCATCTGGAACCAGTTTTAAGTAAGCTTGGGCATTGACTTTGGCTTCCTCAAAGTAGCCCAATTCACGCAAGAGATAGATATAGTGTTCCAGAAACTCTGGATTGTCCTTCAAATCTCCTACTAATTCTTGGTAATGCTCGTAGGCAGTATCCAAATCGTCCATTTCTTGATAAGAACGAGCAATCATCCACTTGGTCAAAAGATTCTCTGGCTCATCATTTTGCAAGTCTAGAATGTCCTCATAACGTTCCTGTTCTAGATAAATAGTAGCTAGACGGAGTAAGATTTCTTCTGTATCCTCAGCGTCTTCTTTAGCAGTAAGGAGATAATTTTCTGCACCACTAGCATCATGCAATTCATAAGAAAATTGTGAAGCTGCTAACAAGAGTCTTGTTTCAAAAGGATTTTTCTCCAAGCCTTGCTTAGCGATACGCAGGGCTTCTTGAACTTGATGTTCCTTATGCAAGGCCTGACTATAACCATATTCATAGCCTTCAAAATCAGGTGAAATGGTATCAAGCTGCTTAAAGTAGAGGACAGCTTTTTGGTATTCTTCTCGATCAAAGTAAAGACTAGCCAACTCAAAAACTGTTAGGTCATCGTATTCTAACTCCAGGGCTTTTTCTAAAAACTCTGTAGCTGTTTCAAATTTCCCCAACTGTGCATAGGCAAAGCCAATTCGTTGATAGGTAGAAATGCCTGTTTGCTCATAAATAGTACGATTATCTAACTGGGCATAGCCTTGAATGGCCTCTTGATAATTTTCCAACTCACTATCCAACTCTGCTACTCCCAATATCAAGAGAGGATCCTCTGAATAACTCAAAGCCTCCAGCAATTTCTCACGCGCCACATCTGTCAAACCTTCCAACTGGTAAAGGTCTGCCTTCAGAGCCAAAGCCGAAACATACCAGTCACTGTCAGCTTGGATTTCCTCAAGATAAGCAAAGGCTTCTTCGATTTGACCATCCTCGCTAGCAATAGCCGCTAGATTAAGATGAACCTCTGGAAAATCCTCTACGATTTTCAGGTAAATTTCCTTGGCCTGAGGATAAAAACCAATCCCTTCAAGATAAGTTGCCAACTCATACAGAAGGTCACTTGGATCATTTTCTAAAGCTTTAACGAAATAGTGCTCAGCCTTGGTTAAATCTTGCTCCTCCAAGGCATGTAACATCTGTTGACTATTGTTCACTCTTGATTTCCTCTCCCTCTAGTTCATATAGGCCACTGACTACCTTATACCATTCAAAAATCGCTGAAATGACAACTTTAGCAGAGGCATAAACTGGAATACCGAGTAAGACTCCCCAAATACCAAACATGGATCCTGAAGTTAACAAAACAAAGAGAACATTAATGGGATGGATGTTTAATTGACTTCCCAAAATCAATGGAGAGACAAAACGGCCTTCAATAGTTTGTTCTACGATAAAGACAATCACAACTTTCAAAAGCATGACTGGCCCAGCAATCAAGCCCAATACTAGGGCAGGAAGCATGGCTAAGAAGCTACCCAAATAAGGAACCAGATTTAAAATACCAGCAGTAACTCCCAACGTAACTGCATAGCGTAGACCAATAATCTTGAAGAAAATCATAAACATTACCGCTACAATAATAGCCACTGTTACTTGCCCTCTAACATAATTGGACAACTGCTGGTTCACATCTGATAAAACTTGTCCAACAGGTTCTTTCAATTTCGTTGGCATGAATTGGGTCAAATAGTGACGTAGGCCTTTTCCATCACGTAAGAGATAAAAGAGCATGAACGGAACGATAATCAAGGCAACAATCACTTGAGAAGCCCCGCTAATAAAGGCGCTCACCCAGTTGACTGCTTGAGATGAAACCTTACTTGCCCAAACTGTAGCCTGACTTGAGAAGTTTGTCAAAACTTGTTCTAACTGAGGTCTGAAATCATCTGGTAAACGCTTGGTGACCAAATCATCAATAACTCGATCAGCATCTTCAAGGTAGACTGGAACATTCCTTGCAAAACTTAAAACCTGACGTTGCAGATTTGGAATAGCTACTGCCAAGCCCCAAATGATAAAGAGAGCGATAATCACAAAGACAATACTGATGGCTATGACCCGATTAATCCTATGCTTCTCTATCCAATCAACAATAGGATTCAACAAATAATATAGCAGGCCAGATAGAATGACTGGTAACATCACAACTTCCAAAAAGTCTAAAACAGGTGAAAATAGAAAACTAATCTTACTTAAAATAAAAAGATTCAGTCCCAATAATAAGGTTACCAAAAATACCGTAATTGCCTTGTTGTCCAAAAACCACTTGAAAAACCAAGATAGGCTAAAATGTTTCTCTTTGTGCTCCATAAATACTTCCTTTCTATTGTTCTCTCATTATACCATTTTTGAATCAAAATAACTCTTTTTTAAAGTGCTTACATGAAGACAGCGACATAAAAAATCCCCTCAAAAGAGGAGATTCGATTAGTCTTGAATATGACGGTCTAAGTTCTTCTGATAATCAGCATTGGATTTGCCTTTTTCATCAGCAAATTTCTTGCGGAACTCATCCATTTCTTTAGAAGTAACAATCTTGTCTTGGAGTTTAAGATATTTATAACTGTTATCGCCTGTTTTGTCACCAACCCAACCATCAGCACCACTGCCTAATACTTTCTTCGTTACAAGCATTTGGGCACCGTCTGAGTGTACAGGAATAACTAGAGCACTATCTGTTAACCAAGCTTGAGCCTTAGCATATTTAGAATAACGTTTTTGCAGATCTGTTTTCTCACTGTTTGCGTCATCAATCAATTCTTTGTATTTATCCAATCCAACTGTTTTAAGGGCTGGATTGTCTGTTCCTGGTGCTACACCAAGAGAGCTGAGGAGACTTGGGCCAGATGTTGGATCAAATACATCTAGATAAGTTGACGGATCTGCATAATCCGGACTCCAACCACTATTAACATTAATGTCCCAATCAACATTATTATTTGATGTCGCTAGAACAGTCATGTTTCCCAATTCATCATCAGAAACCTGTTGAATGTCAACAACTACATTTTCAGAGCCCATGGCTTCTTCAATTGATTGTTTATAAGACTGAGCTTGATGAATAAAATCTGTCTGAGTAGATGAAACTGGAAGATCTAAATGAATCGGAAACTGTACTCCATCAGCTTGAAGAGTTTTCTTAGCAGATTCAAACTTAACCTTAGCCTTGTCTACATTATGAAGTGAATCTTGCGCATCATCAAGACTGACATCTTTCCAAATACTATCCAACTTATCTAATTCTGTCTTAGTTACTTGACCAAACGATTGGTCTCCTACTTGTACAAATGTTGGAGGAGTGAAACTTGTACGTAGTTTACGCGGCGCCACTTCATCTCCAAACACCTGAGAAACAGCTGCTTTACGATCTGCAGCAAATGCCAAGGCTTGACGGAAGTCTTTGTTTAAAAGTGCTTTCTTAGTAGAGGATTTTTCTACATCACTTGTTTTAGCAGTATGATTATATGACACACGATCAATATTAGTAGACATATAGAATACGCCACCTCTTTGTTGACCATATACAATATTATCCTTGTATTTTTCTTTTAGACGTTCATAGTTGGCAGAATTTTTAAAGAGTGGAGCAGCTGGATAATGTCCCTCATCAAAACCGCGTCCTAGAGAATCTGCATCTTGACCATCAAAGAATGATAACTTGATATCATCAATAAAGACATTTTGCTTATCCCAATAATTTTGATTTTTGGTCATTTCGATAGAAGACTTAGATGTAAGACCCTTGAGGAGATAAGGACCGTTGTAGAGAATGCTCGTAACATCAGTGGCCTTACCAAAATCATCTCCTTTAGAAGCTAAAAAGTCTTCGCTAATAGGAGCAAGAACTCCCATTGTTGTCTTCGAATTCCAGAAAGATTCTGGATGATTCAAGGTATAAACAAGAGTATAATCATCCGTTGCTTTGACACCAACAGTAGAAAAATCTGTTGTTTTCCCATTTACATAGTCATCCAATCCTTTGATAGAATCCTGTACCAAATAGAGGGCCTGTGATTTCTTATCAGCTGCATGCTTCAGACCTGCTACAAAGTCCTGAGCCTTAACTTCACCATACTCCTCTCCCTCATTGGTATACCACTTGACACCCTGACGGATTTTATAGGTATAGGTCAAGCCATCTTTAGAAACAGTCCAATCTTCTGCAACCGATGGAACTAAATTTCCATATTGATCATTTTCTAGTAATCCATCAATAACATTACCTGTAATCTGTTTAGTGCTGACATTACCAGAAACTGTATAATCCAAAGTAACAGGATCTGATGTAAACACATAAGCATAATTCACTGGTCTAGTAGCATCTTTATTATCATTACCAGATGAACACGCTGCTAGAACAGCTACTGATAAAACAGTAAATCCTGTTGCTAAGAAAACACGTTTTTTCATAGTTAAACTCCTTTAATAGTTTTCTAAGATTAGAAAAGCACTTTTATTAAGTAAATCAATGAAAAAATTTCTAATATTATCATCAAAAGAATTAGGTGAAGGTCTTGCTAATCTTGATTTCTTCATACTTCCATTTTTGTGATATAATAGTCTTATCTTTACACAGAGGTATAGTAATGAAAGAAACTGTTTATTTTGGAACTTATACACGTCGTACTTCCCAAGGGATTTACATGGCAGACTTTGATACAGAAACTGGTCTGCTTTCAAATCTAGAACTTTTTGCAGCTGAACCAAGTCCGACCTACCTTGCCTTTGACCAGCATCAACATTTATACACTGTTGGTAGTCAAGACGATAAGGGTGGAATTGCAGCCTATCAAACTAATGGCACCTTATTAAATCACGTCGTTGAAGAGGGAGCCCCCCACTGTTATGTTGCCGTTGATGAAGAGCGTGATTTGGTTTACGCAGCAAACTACCACAAGGGACAGGTCCTTGTTTATAAACGTCAGGAAGATGGTCGTCTTCTACTTAGTGATGTTGATCAACACAGTGGCCAAGGTCCACATGAAAATCAAGCTTCTCCACATGTTCACTATACAGATTTAACACCTGACCACTATCTAGTGACCTGCGACTTGGGTACTGACCAAGTAATTACTTATGATCTTGATCCAGAAGGAAAATTATCTAAGCTCTATACCTATCATAGCCAGCCAGGAGCAGGCTCACGCCATATTATTTTCCATAACCATTATAAAATCGCTTATCTCATTTGTGAACTCAATAGCACTATCGAGGTTCTAATCTACGATGGTGTTGGCGAATTTGAACGCATGCAAGTCATTTCAACTCTACCAGACGGTTATAAAGGCTTTAATGGTACTGCTGCTATTCGTCTCTCTAAAGATGGGAAGTACCTCTACGCCTCTAACCGTGGCCATGATTCTATCGCAGTATATACAATCCTTGCGGACGGTAGCTTAGAGTTGTTAGAAATCGTTCCGACACATGGTCAGACTCCACGTGATTTTGATTTGACACCAGACCAAGAATTTGTCATTGCTGTCCATCAGGACTCTGACAATGCAACCGTCTTTAAACGCAATCCTGAAACTGGTCGTCTAGCAGAACTTTCTAATGACTTCCATGTCCCAGAAGCAGTCTGCATCAGTTTTGCCCCTTAAGAAAACATAAAAAATGAACTTGGTAACTCAAGTTCATTTTTTTGGCTCTATAATATTTGTAGTGGGTAAATCTCCTATAAATATTATGGAGCCTATTTTTGTGTAGAAAAAAAGTCCCATATGACCTATAATGAAAAGCGACGAAACAACTCATTAGAAAGATTCATATGGAACCATTACATTTTATCATAAAACTGCTCGATATCAAAGACCCTAATGTCCAAATTATGGATGTTGTTAATAGAGATACCCACAAGGAAATCATCGCTAAACTGGATTATGAGGCCCCATCTTGTCCTGAATGTGGAAGTCAAATGAAGAAATATGACTTCCAAAAACCATCGAAAATTCCTTACCTTGAAACAACTGGTATGCCTACCAGAATCCTCCTTAAAAAGCGTCGTTTCAAGTGCTATCATTGCTCTAAAATGATGGTCTCACAGACCTCTCTCGTCGAGAAAAATCACCAAATTCCTCGTATTATCAACCAAAAAATTGCGCAAAAATTGATTGAAAAAACTTCTATGACCGATATCGCTCATCAACTGGCTATTTCAACTTCAACTGTCATTCGCAAGCTTAATGACTTCCGTTTTAAGCATGATTTTTCTCGTCTTCCAGAGATTATGTCTTGGGACGAGTATGCCTTTACCAAGGGAAAGATGAGTTTCATTGCACAAGATTTTGATAATCTTAACATCATCACTGTTCTTGAAGGCAGAACACAGGCTATCATACGAAATCACTTTCTGCGCTACGAGCGAGCTGTTCGTTGTCAGGTGAAAATCATTACGATGGATATGTTTAGTCCCTACTATGCCTTAGCTAAACAGCTTTTCCCATGTGCTAAAATCGTTCTCGACCGCTTTCACATTGTCCAACATCTCAGCCGTGCTATGAGTCGTGTCCGTGTCCAAATCATGAATCAATTTGAGCGAAAATCTCATGAATACAAAGCCATCAAGCGCTACTGGAAGCTCATACAGCAGGATAGTCGTAAACTCAGTGATAAACGTTTTTATCGCCCCACTTTTCGCATGCACTTAACAAATAAAGAAATTCTAGACAAGCTTTTGAGCTATTCAGAAGACTTGAAACACCACTACAATCTCTATCAACTCTTGCTTTTTCACTTTCAGAACAAGGAACCTGTCAAATTCTTCGGACTTATTGAGGACAATCTAAAGCAGGTTCATCCTCTTTTTCAGACTGTCTTTAAAACCTTCCTCAAGGATAAAGAAAAGATTGTCAACGCCCTTCAACTACCCTATTCCAACGCCAAATTGGAAGCGACCAATAATCTCATCAAACTTATCAAGCGAAATGCCTTTGGTTTTCGGAACTTTGAAAACTTCAAAAAACGGATTTTTATCGCTCTCAATATCAAAAAAGAAAGGACGAAATGTGTCCTTTCTCGATCTTAGCTTTTCTTCAACCCACTACAGTTGACAAAGAGCCATTTTTTTCTTATAGTCTATTTCCGACATTAATACGGTTAATGGCACGTTGCAGTGCAATCTTCGCACGACGTTCTTGGTCAATCAAGTGTTTGTCTTGTGCTTCTTCAATTTCACGCTCTGCTCGAAGTTTGGCACGTTCTGCACGACTAACGTCGATATCACGAGCACGTTCTGCAGAGTCAGCAACAATTGTGACAACGCCATTGGCAACTTCGATAACGCCTCCGTTCACTGCAATCCAGTTCACGTGATTTTCATCATCTACACGTTTAACCTTAACCTCATCAACTGCTAAAACTGCAATCATATTTTCATGTCGTGGCAAGATTCCCATCTCACCATCCAGAGTTCGAACTGATACAAAGCTGGCATGGTGATCATAGACGAGACCATCTGGTGTCACGATCTGGACAGTTAACTGAGCCATAGATCACCTCTTAAAATCCCATTTTTTCAGCTTTTGCAATCACATCTTCGATAGAACCTACACCACGGAAGGCATCTTCTGGCAAGTGGTCGTGTTTACCATCAAGGATTTCCTTAAAGCCACGAACAGTTTCAGCAACTGGAACATAAGAACCTGGTTGACCAGTAAATTGTTCAGCAACGTTGAAGTTTTGTGACAAGAAGAACTGGATACGACGAGCACGAGCAACCAAGGTCTTTTCTTCATCAGAAAGCTCATCCATACCAAGGATAGCAATAATATCTTGCAATTCATGGTAACGTTGAAGAACACGTTTTACTTCAGCAGCAACTGCATAGTGCTCTTCTCCAACGATTTCAGGTGCCAAGGCACGTGAGCTTGAAGCAAGTGGGTCAACGGCTGGGTAGATACCCAATTGTACCAACTTACGTTCCAAGTTGGTTGTTGAATCCAAGTGAGCGAAGGCTGTTGCTGGCGCTGGGTCAGTATAGTCATCCGCTGGCACATAGATAGCCTGGATAGAGGTTACAGAACCCTTCTTGGTTGATGTGATACGCTCTTGCAATTGACCCATTTCCGTAGCAAGTGTTGGTTGGTAACCAACGGCTGATGGCATACGACCCAAAAGGGCAGATACTTCAGAACCAGCCTGAGTGAAACGGAAGATATTATCGATAAAGAGAAGCACGTCTTGTCCTTCTACATCACGGAAGTATTCGGCGATTGTCAAACCAGTTAGGGCAACACGCATACGTGCTCCTGGCGGCTCATTCATCTGACCAAATACCATGGCTGTTTTCTCGATAACACCTGATTCTTTCATTTCCCAGTAAAGGTCATTACCCTCACGAGTACGTTCCCCAACACCGGTAAATACTGAAATACCACCGTGTTCTTGGGCAATGTTGTGAATCAATTCTTGGATTAAGACGGTTTTACCAACTCCGGCACCACCGAAAAGTCCAACCTTTCCACCTTTAAGGTAAGGGGCAAGAAGGTCGATAACCTTAATCCCTGTTTCAAGGATTTCAGAAGAGGTAGACAATTCATCAAAAGTTGGAGCTTTTTTATGAATTGGCTGACGCTCTGCATCTTCTGTAAAAGGAACTTCCAAGTCAATGGTATCTCCCAAAACATTGAAGACACGTCCCAAAGTTTCTTTACCTACTGGTACAGAGATTGGACGACCTGTGTCCAATACTTCCATTCCACGAGTCAAACCATCTGTTGATTCCATGGCGATAGTACGGACCATACCATCTCCCAACTCCAAGGCTACTTCAAGGACGATTTTTGTTTTTCTTTCGTCATTTTTGTAGACGACAAGTGCATTGTTAATCTCAGGAAGTTTTTCCCCTGCTGCAAACAAGACGTCTACAACGGGACCGATAACCTGAGCAATTTTACCTGAACTCATCTCCTTCTCCTATTCTATATAAGATACTGTCGGTCCTAGCTTAACTAGGTCCTAAGTTCATTTTCATACGAGCTGGACTAGTGCCTATTCTAAGGCACTAGCTCCTGCTACGATTTCTGTAATTTCTTGTGTAATCGCCGCCTGTCTGGCACGGTTATACTGAATTGTCAAATCATTAATGACTTTCTTAGCATTATCTGTCGCTGTTTGCATGGCTGTCATACCAGCAGCATTTTCAGCTGTCTTAGCATCGATAATAGCACCATAAATCATACTTTCTGCAAATTGAGGCAACAACTGCTCCAAAATTTCTTCTCGACTAGTTTCCAACTCAAAGGTCAAACTGTAACTGTCATCCGCTTCATTTGGATCCAAGTCAACAATCGGAAGCATTTGCTCCACACGCATTTGACTGGTTAGCGTATTGACATGGTGGTTATAGCAGACATAGAGTTCATCAAAAAGTTCATTTTGGTACATTTCAACAGTTTTTGAAATAATCTTACGAACTTCATCAAAGCTTGGTTGATCTGCCAAGCCACGTAGTTCATAAAGTGGTTGAATACCACGAGCTTTAAAGAAATCAGCTCCCATTCCACCAATACAGATCATTTCAAAACCTTTACCGTCTGGATGGTATTCTTCTTTCAGCTCCATAACGGCTTTCAAAATAGAAGAATTATAACCTCCAACCAAACCTCGGTCTGATGTAATGACGATATAGCCTGTCTTCTTAACTGGACGGCTAATCAACATCGGATTGGTTGAACTACCAGCTCCATTCCCATGAAGAATATCCGTCAAAAGTTTACGAACTTTCTGAGCATAAACTTGGAAGTTGCGAGCAGCTTCTTCAGAACGACCTAGCTTAGCAGCTGATACCATCTGCATGGCATTTGTGATTTGACTAGTATTTTTTGTTGAGGCGATTTTTGTTTTAATATCATTTAGAGATACTGCCATCTGACACCTCTATTCTTATTGGAAGCTGGTTTGATTGAGAAACTCTGTAATCGCAGCATCCAAGACTGCTTCTTCTGGCAAGTCTTTTGTATCACGAATGGTTTCCAAAATCTCTGGATGTTGAGCATCAAAGAAGGCATGGAACTCTTCCTCGAAACGAACAATATCATCTACTGGAACAGTATCCAAGAAACCATGTGTCAAAGCATAGAGAATGGTTACTTGTTTCTCAACAGGTAATGGTTTGTGAACAGGTTGTTTCAAGACTTCAACTGTACGACGTCCACGGTTCAACTTAGCCTGTGTTGCCGCATCCAAGTCAGAACCAAACTTAGTGAAGGCTTCCAACTCACGGTATGAAGCAAGGTCGATACGAAGTGTACCAGCAACCTTTTTCATGGCTTTGATTTGTGCAGAACCACCTACACGAGATACAGATGAACCCGCATCGATGGCTGGACGAATACCCGCATTGAAGAGACCATCACCAAGGAAGATTTGTCCATCAGTGATTGAAATCACGTTGGTTGCGATATAGGCAGAGATATCTCCTGCTTGTGTCTCGATAAATGGTAGGGCAGTAATTGATCCACCACCAAGTTCATCAGAAACTTTAGCTGAGCGCTCAAGCAAACGGCTGTGAAGGTAGAAAACATCCCCTGGGAAAGCTTCACGACCTGGAGGACGACGAAGCAAGAGTGACAGTTCACGATAAGCTACCGCTTGTTTTGATAAATCATCATAAACGATCAAAACATGCTTACCTTGGTACATAAATTCTTCCGCCATGGCAACCCCAGCATAAGGAGCTAGGAAAAGCAATGGAGATGGTTGTGAAGCAGAGGCTGTCACAACGATTGTGTAGTCCAAGGCACCGTACTGACGTAGTGTTTCTACTTGCGTACGAACTGTTGATTCTTTTTGTCCAATCGCTACGTAGATACAGATCATATCTTGACCTTTTTGGTTCAAGATTGTATCAATCGCAATGGTTGTTTTCCCTGTCTGACGGTCACCGATAATCAACTCACGTTGACCACGACCAATCGGTACAAGGGCGTCAATAGCTTTCAAACCAGTTTGCAATGGTTCTGATACAGACTTACGTTGCATAACACCAGGAGCTGGTGCTTCTACTGGACGAGTTTTATCAGTGTAGATTTCTCCAAGACCGTCAACTGGACGACCAAGCGGATCCACAACACGACCAATCAGACTTTCACCTACTGGGACTTCCATGATTTTCCCTGTACGGCGGATTGTATCGCCTTCACGGATATCTGTAAAGTCACCTAGGATGATAATACCAACGTCTGTTGACTCCAAGTTTTGAGCCATACCATAAGAGCCGTTTTCAAAAATCAACAACTCTCCACTCATGGCATTTTCAAGGCCGTGAGCACGCGCGATACCGTCCCCGATATAGGTTACAACACCTGTTTCAGTCACATCAAAATTGGGTTTGAAATTTTCAATTTGTTGCTTAATTAAAGCGCTGATTTCTTGTGCGTTAATTGCCAAAAGAACACCACTTTCTATTTCAAATTTTCTTTAACAACTTTAAGTTGTTGTTTAATACTCACATCAATTGTCTTGTGATTGGCAAAAATGACAAAACCACCAATAAGACTTTCATCGATTTGTTCTTTTACACTCCTTACTTTAAGAGACATTTTTTTCTCAATCAAAGGGAGCAAGCGACTCTTCTGTTCATCAGTTAAAGGATGAGCTGAAGTAATCGTCACTTCAAATCGATTTGTTTCTTTTTCAAGTCGGTTCAAGCAATCTACAAGAATATCATAAAAAAGATTTGCTCTGTGATTGTAGATAAGAACCTGGATAAAGTTTTGCAATAAAGGTGACACTGAATCTTGGAAGAAAGTAATTGTTTTTTCCTTGTCAGACTCGTCTACTGCCACTTTTTTTAAAAAAGAAGGTAAGGCTGTTTCTTCAGCAACTTGCTTGATTTGAGCTAAGTCTGAAAAGATACGGTCTTCTTCTCCTTTTTCTATAACCAATTGGACAAAAGGCATGCTGTATTTTTCAATTACCTTTACTGTTTTCTTGTCCATTAAGCTTCTCCTAACTGATCGATATACTGATCAATGAGTTCTTTATGGGCATGACCGTCAAGGTTTTGTGAGATGATTTTACCAGCCAGGCTGATTGTCAAATCTGCTACCTCACCCTTAACGCTTTGTAAAGCTTCAGCTTTATTTTGAGCAATTTCTTGGTTCGCTTTTTCTTTCAAGCGTCCTGCTTCTAGCTTAGCATCTGCTAAAATACTAGCTTTGCTTTTCTCAGCTGTTTCTTTCGCATTCTCAATGATTGTCTTAGCTTCTTTACGGCTACCAGCCAATTCATCTTCGCGTTTTTGAGCCAATACTTCTGCTTTTTGACGTGCTTGTTCAGCTCCGTCAATATCTGCTGCAATTTTTTCTGCTCTTTGTTCGAAAATACTAGTCAAATTTGACCAAGCATATTTCTTAACCAAGACTAGCAAGAGAATAAAGGAACCAGCGATTAGTATAAAATCACCAAGTAATTCACCTACTGTTACATTCATAAACTACTCCTTTCTATTCTTCATCATTAATTTTATTTCCTAGGTACATTGAAGATAACAATGTAAATACATATGCTTGTACACAAGAAATAAAAACAGAAAATGCAGTCCAGATTAGATTTGTTCCAAAAGCAATAGGGTACCAATAGAAGGCCTGATGAGAAAGTAGGACTAACATACTTGCCATCACTTCCCCTGCAAAGATATTACCAAATACCCGCAATGCAAGTGAAAGGAGATTGGTAACTTCTTCCAAGAGATTCATTGGTGTCATAAAACCTGGTGTTACAAATGCTTTTAAATACTTTTTGATTCCACGACGACGAATTCCTTCTACGTGTGTCATTAAGATAATTGTAAAAGACAAGACCAAGTCAAATGACAAATTTGCTGTTGGTGAGGTCCAAAGATTTACACCATCTGTAGTCTGAATTCTAGCCATTAAGCCAATATTATTTGCAATGGCCATAAATAGGAATAAACAGAAATAAAAGAGAGAATAATCCTTTATCATTGGACCAAGGTTTGATTTTGTAAATCCAACAACAAAATCAAATAAATACTCTAATACATTTTGTTTTCCTGTGGGTCTCAAAGTCATATTTCGAGTTGCCCAATAAATAAAGCCAAAAATAAGTGCTACAGTCAACAAAGTCAAAACTACTATGGTTAAATTAAAGGTAACAGGACCAATATTGATGGTTGGATTAATACTTTCTTCCATCTAAAATCCTCCCTTTTTCAATTTATACTTCTTTTATTTGATGATAAATGAAAAGACAAGAGTAACAAAGAAAGTACCTTCAATAAAGGCAACCCCTAGGATCATCAAACTACGTAGTTCTGAGATGATATCTGGTTGGCGAGCAACTGATTTCAACAAACCGTTCATCAACATACCCTCACCAAGAGATACACCCATACAGGCAAGACATAGACCGAAAAATGTTAAATTCATGACGAATTCTCCTTTTAATTAAAATTTACTTACTTAGTTTAGTCCTAAAAATTGGATTTGTCAACTTTTTACTAACATTGAAAGCGTTTAATGAAATTTATTTACAATTTTACTATTTTTGAGTCTATTATATAGAAAACTTTGGAAAAAAATTGTAATAAATCCGTCCATTATCTAGACCTTTCTGAAAAATAATGAAAAAATCCGAGATGAAATCTCGGATGGAATTTAATATATTTTTCAACTTCTTTTCTTTTAGTGACTCGACTTAAAGGGAAAGCAACTAGAAAACTTTCGTCTCCTACATGTTTATTAAGCACGCACTGTGACACTGGTTCCATCTTCCTTATAAAGATTGATGAGACCTTCTTTAAGAGCTCGAACCATGTCTCCAGCTTGAACAGGTTGTGGAACCTTGATAGTCAAGAGTTCCATTGGATTAGGAGCACGATCGATCTTATTTCCTTTAGCATCATGCAAATCTTCGATATAAGTCTCAAAATGACGGAAACCTGGGCCATAAAACTCAACTTGGTCCCCTTCGTTAATGACGTTCCGTTGGCGAATGGTTGCTGTTTGTGTCGCATCATCGTAAGAAACCACTTCAGCGACAAACTTATACTCAGGAATTTTACGACGAGCACCAAACAACTGCTCATTTTCAGATGGTGTACCGTAATAGAAACCTGTTGCTAATTCACGTTGGGCAACCTTCCACATCTCATCCACCAAGTCTTGTTTGATAGCTTCAAACTTTTCAGGACTTTCAAGATATGCATCCACAGCCGCCTTGTAGCAGTTGGTTACTGTTGAAACATAGTGAATAGACTTCATTCGACCTTCAATCTTCAGACTGTCCACACCATTTTCAATCATATCTGGGATATGGTCAATCATGGACATGTCAACAGCTGACATTGAAAATGCTTCTGGGATTTCCCCTTTCAAGCTCTTACGTTCTTTCCCAAATGGCATATCATAAAGATCATACTTCCAACGGCAAGACTGAGAGCAACCACCACGGTTAGCATCACGCATACTCATGTGGTTTGAAAGAGTACAACGACCAGAGTAAGAAATACACATGGCTCCGTGGACAAAGGCTTCAATCTCAACATCTGTACGTTTGCGGATTTCAGCTAATTCTTCCATCGAAACCTCACGCGCCAAAACGACACGAGTCAAGCCCAGTTCTTTCCAGAACTCAAGGGTTTCATAGTTAGTTGCACTTGCTTGAGTAGAGAGGTGGATTTCAAGACCTGGTGCTTCAGTCGCTGCAATCATGATCAAGGCTGGGTCAGATACGATAACTGCTGCAATCCCGATATCACGCAGTTTACGGAACCACTCACCAGCACCAGCTTCATTTCCTTCGTGCATAACCATATTGGCAGCTACATAGACTTTGGCACCGTACTTGGCAGCAAACTGGACACCTTCTTCCATCTGTTCGAAAGTAAAGTTTCCGGCACGGCTACGAAGACCATAGGCCTGACCACCGATAAAGACAGCATCTGCTCCATATTGAACAGCTACCTTTAGCTTCTCTAAAGTCCCTGCAGGTGATAAAACCTCTGGACGTTTTAATGTTTTTGTCATGTTTTCTCCTATTTGCAATATAAAAGTTTGACGTTTTTCCTTCTCATTTTATAGTAAATAAGCCATAAAATCAAGCCTAGACAGATTGTTTTGACAATTCTAATCTTTTAGATTATTAAAGCAAAAAGATTGTCAAAGAGAAAAAGCCCACAGATGTGAGCCCTTTTCTAATATAGGTTAGAAAAAACTATTTCTCCACTTCTTTTTTCTTGTGTGCAAGAAATCCAAATCCACTCAAAACTCCTAGAAGTCCTAAGACTACAAGATTAGCATGATCTTCTGTACCTGTATTAGGCAATTCCTCTCTCTTACTTGCTACAGAAGTCGGAATTTGTGAAGTTTCTTTTGTCGATTGTTCAGTTGGTGTCTTTGATTTTGGTACTTCTACCTTTGGTGTCTCAACCTTTGGTGTTTCAACTTTTGGCGTTTCAACCTTTGGTGTTTCAACTTTTGGCGTTTCAACCTTTGGTGTTTCAACCTTTGGTGCCTCAACCTTTGGTTTCGTACCGACTGTGATAACTTCTTCTACTGCTTCTTCAGTAATCGTGGTTGGTTCATTCGGTGTTACTGCTCCTGTATTAGGATCCAAGGTATAAGTTATTGTAGTAGTTGTTTTACCAGCTTTACCAGTTCTTGTTACTTCTCGATAGTCTTTATCTTTTGTATTATCTTCTACATAACGTGTTGTATATGGAGTAGTTGTTTCTACAACTTTAGGTTTAGTACCTACTTTAACTACTTTTGGTACCATAGGAGTTTCTTTTTCAGTCGGCTTACCGTCAGTTACAATACCATCAAGTTCATTCACAATTTTAGGTGTTGTAGTTACAATTTTACCTTCGCTACCGTTCGATTCAACAATTTCCGTACCATAGTCGATTGTTTTGTCTTCTACATAAGTTGTTGTAATTGGAATTTTTGTTTCTGTTTCTACAGGTGGTAAGTTATTCTCATACTTCTGTTTATACACATAGGTAATGACAGTTTCACCTTTCACAATCTCTGTAATATCTTGTTTGTCTTGTTCTTTAAAGGTATAACGCTTGTTCTCAAAGTCCAAATCGGTCGGATGAGTTAAAGATACATCAGAACCTACTTCTTTAAGTTCAGATTTAACACTAGGTGCAATTTCAACACCTTGTTCGTTTACAAACTTCTGAGTCACTAAACCTTTGTTTTGAACTTCTGTATAAGTAACAGTATGGAAAGTGCGAGACACACCGTTGATTGCTTTTTCTGTATCTGTCAATTCAACTCTTTGGAGATTTGATGCATAAACAATGCGAGGTGTAAACTGATTACGTTTATTAGGAACTACTTTACTAGCAATGTACTCTTTTTGAGAAATTGTATTTTCTCCAAGTAAAGATGTTTCTTGTCTATAAGTGTAATCAGCACCAACTGAACGTAATTCAAACTCGGATAATTTAGATTTTGGAATATCAGAAGACGTTATAACCCCTTTCCCCTTAAAACCTTGGACATCTAAGAATTTCGCATATAAATCTTTAATTGGAATAATATTTCCTTGCTTATCCTTATAAGTATAAGTTCGAGTGTAACCAATGAAATCAGTATGATTTTCAGCACGTCGAGTTAAGTTTTTAATAATTACATGAGTCTCAACAGGTTTACTGCTAAATGTAGCGTAAAGTTTGGTTTCTTCAGGTAGCGTATACTCAAATTTAGCAGTTGTCTCAATACTACCGATACCGTAAATACTAGATAAAACACTATCTGAACGAGGTGTGATGGTGTAACTATACACAGTGTTTGGAGTTAGTTCCACAATACGAGCAGGATACCCGATATTCACACGATTTGTTTCATATTTATCTGTAATTCCAATTCGATCAGGTACCTTAATAAATGTTTCTGTAACTTCCTCAGTAGTTGGTTTCGATACTGCATTATACAAACCTTGAGAATCAGTTAAATCCAATTCATTCGCTTTCAAGTAATGAAGTTCCCCATTACTTGATGTAATTGGACTAACTGACGCTTCTTTCGAGACATCTTCATTAATATCTCGACTATTTACCTGAGAAACTAATCTAGCTTTTACTTTGATATAATTAGCATTAATAAAAGTATTTTTAAACTCATCAATCTTAACTCTATCCGCTTTCACTTGTTCTTGTTCAGCTTTTGCAGACTCTAAATCACGAATTTGAGCATCTACTTTTTCTTCAGCAGTTGCGCGTAAATGTGTAACCTCAGAAGAACTATTTGCAACACCTACATTTTCAGTGGGTGTTTCTGTAACCTTAACCCCTAAAGCTTTTACTTCTTCAACTTTAGCTTTTAACTCGGTTTCTTTTACCGTATGTGTTGTACTCGTTTCATACTCACTTTGAACCACAGTTTCGCTAGGAGGAGTCTGTGCTGCATTAGGAGGTGTACTTGAATTTGGTTGTTCGTCAGCGCTTACAATCCCATTTAAAAATAAACTCCCTAAAGCAGTCGTTAGGATAATACCACTTAACAAACCTAACTTAGTTTTACGGAGATAGCCATGACCTTTTTCTTGTTTTACTGCTTTATGCAATAGAAACACCAACTTTCATTTATTTGTATTGTTAATATTATTACATAATTAATTAAAAAAGTAAAGGTATCAACTCAAGAATTAAATACAATAAATTTATAAAAACTTCCTAACTACTGTACTAGAATTTTCTACAATTCAAAAAACAATATCAGAACGGATTGATACTGATACTAAACAAAAAAACAAAATGACTCTTTATACATCTATGGTAGGATTCAAGACAGATCATTTATTTCTTAATCGATATATAAAAGGAATCCTGATTAAACTGTCTTTAAAACTTAAGAAATCAAGGATATGATAAAAGGAATGGATATCAGTATATCTATTTTTACCATCTCAAAAGTAGATCCAGAGAATATAACTGTTCTCTTATGATGAGACTTTGGAGGCAACCATTCTGTCTTGTTTTATGAAAGAATAGCTTAACCTTTTACTTAAAATATTCAGCTAAAAAAAGAGAGAACGATTTTGTTCTCTCGAAATCCTTATTTTTCATTTACTATAAGAGTAAAGTATTTATAGCTTTACTCCCACTCAACTGTTGCAGGTGGTTTACTTGTAATATCATAGACGATGCGGTTAACGTGGTCCACTTCGTTTACGATACGTACAGAAATCTTTTGAAGGACATCCCAAGGAATCTTTGCAAAGTCAGCTGTCATACCATCGATAGAAGTGATTGCACGAATGGCGATTGTGTAATCATAAGTACGACCATCACCCATAACACCGACTGAACGAACGCCTGTGTTGACAGTGAAGTATTGCCAGATATCGCGGTCAAGACCAGCTTTAGAGATTTCTTCACGAAGGATAGCATCTGATTCACGAACGGTTTCAAGTTTCTCTTCAGTGATTTCACCCATGACACGGATAGCAAGACCTGGTCCTGGGAATGGTTGGCGCCATACGATATGGTCTGGCATGCCAAGTTCTGTACCAAGAGCACGAACTTCGTCTTTATAAAGAGTGTTGAGTGGTTCAATCAGTTCAAATTGCATGTCTTCTGGAAGACCACCCACGTTGTGGTGTGACTTGATAGTTTGAGCTGTATCCGTACCAGACTCAATCACGTCTGTATATAAAGTACCTTGAGCAAGGAATTTCACATCTTTGAGCTTGCTTGCTTCGTCATCAAAGACATACACAAATTCGTTACCGATGATTTTACGTTTTTGTTCAGGGTCAGAAACGCCAGCAAGTTTGTCAAGGAAACGTTTAGCGGCGTCTGCTTTGACGATATTTAAACCAAACTTACCACCAAGCATGTCCATAACTTGGTCCGCTTCTCCTTTACGAAGAAGACCGTGATCCACGAAGATACAGATCAATTGATCGCCAATAGCCTTTTGGAGAAGAACTCCAACAACTGAAGAGTCAACACCACCTGATAGCCCAAGAAGGACACGTTTATCACCGACGGTTTCACGAATTTTTTGGATCTGCATATCAATGAAGTTATCCATTGACCAGTCGCCTTTAGCCTTACAAATGTTAAGTGCAAAGTTACGAAGGATATCATTTCCGTATACAGAATGACGAACTTCTGGGTGGAATTGGATACCGTAAATGTGTTTATCTGGGTTTTCAATGGCTGCATAAGGGCAGTCAGCTGATGTTCCAGTACGAACAAAGTCAGAAGGAATCTCAGTAACCGCATCACCATGGCTCATCAATACAGTTTGTTCATCAGGTGTTGATTCAAAAAGAGCTGATGGTGTATGTGTTAGGGTTGATTGACCGTATTCACGATTTCCAGCATCACCTGCAGGGACAACTTTTCCTCCAAGTTTATGGGTCAATAACTGCATACCGTAACAAATTCCCAAAATAGGAATTCCGAGTTCGAAGATTTCTGGGTCAATATCGAATGAACCATCTTCGTATACAGAGTTTGGACCACCTGAAAGGATGATTCCTACAGGGTTGATTTCACGAACTTCAGCAGCTGAAATTTTATGGCTTTTTAGTTCTGAAAAAACACCAATCTCACGGATACGGCGTGAAATCAGCTGGTTGTATTGGCTACCATAGTCCAATACGATGATTTTTTCTACATCTTGCAAATCAGTTGAAATGTTGCTCATCTTTTTCCTTTCTCAAAAGAAATATCTTTTTTCAATATTCTATCACAAATAAGGGCGAATTACCAACTTAACAAGGCGAAGTTTGACTTTTTCTAGTTTATTGGGGTACAATAGAGAAAAGATAGAAATGAAGTGAAAAATATGCTACCCGCTTATATGAAAATCCATGATCAGATTAAAAAGGATATTGACGAACATCGTTGGGCTATTGGTGAGAGACTTCCCAGTGAAAGAGATTTAGCAGAGCAGTTTGAGGTCAGTCGCATGACCCTCCGACAAGCTATTTCCCTCTTGGTCGAAGAAGGAGTTTTAGAGCGCCGTGTAGGAAGTGGCACCTTTGTATCCAGTACACGTGTACAAGAAAAGATGAGAGGGACAACCAGTTTTACTGAAATTGTTAAGTCCCAAGGTAAAGTACCCTCTAGCCAACTCATTTCCTACAGAAAAACCATTCCCAATGAACAGGAAGTTGCCAAGCTAGGAATTTCTCCTACCGAAAATATTATCCGAATGGAACGTGTTCGCTATGCCGACCAAGTTCCTCTGGTTTATGAAGTTGCTTCTATTCCTGAAAAATTCATTAAGGACTTTAAAAAAGAAGAAATCACCAGTCATTTCTTCCAAACCTTGCAAAAACACGGCTACCGTATAGGCAAATCTCAACAGACTATTTATGCTCGCCTTGCTAAAGAAAAGATTGCCCACTATTTGGAAGTTGAAAAAGGACATGCTATTCTTGGTTTGACTCAGGTTTCCTACCTAGAAGATGGTACTGCTTTTGAATACGTAAAAAGTCAGTATGTAGGCGAACGCTTTGAATTTTATCTTGAAAATAATTAGATTACTATGCAAAAACTCTCTGTCACGGACAAAGAGTCTTTTTTATTTCTCTAAGAGTAAATCTTTCAAAGAAATCAGAGTTACAGCAAACAATATCATTGCCATGCCAAGAAAATCAATAGGATAAAATTGTTCATTCATGATTAGGAAGGCAAAGAATACCGCCGAGATTGGCTCAATTGAAGCCAACAAGCTTGACTTGACAGGTCCTATCAGACTGGTTCCTTTAAGGAAAGCTGTATAGGCAAAGACAGTCCCGATAAGAATAATGCCCGCAAAAGCGAGGAGAAAATCAATACTAGTTGGGATAACAGTCTGTAGAACTCCTGTAAAAGGAAGAGCGACCAAACCTGATATGACCATTCCCACACCAATGACCAAACTGCTCCCCCACTTCTTAATCAAGGCTATGGGCAAAATGATATAAAGTGCGTAAGTCAGAGCAGAAAAGAGACCCCAGAACAGACCGACAGGTGTCATGGATAACTGGTCCAACTGCCCATGAGTGGCGATCAGGAAGGTCCCTCCAATGGCTAATATGATGGAAATAATCTCTCCAAGCGTCGGCGCCACCTTATCCTTGATACAGCTATAAATTAAAATTCCGACAGGACAAACATACTGAAGCACAGTCGCTGTTCCTGCATTGGTCTCCTGAATAGCAGTTAGATAGGCAAATTGATTGAGGAAGAGACCAATTAGAGCAAAAATGAGAAGAGACAGCAAACTCTTTCTATCATTTAAAAAGGCCAGCATTCTATCTTTTGCAGTAGCATAAGCCAAGAGCATGAGAATTCCACCAGCGATTAAAAGACGCAAGTTGGTCAAAACCAGGGCCGAAATTCCGTGCGCCATCAGGTATTGGCCACTCGTTCCTGACAAGCCCCAAGCAATCCCAGCCACAACTGTTAATAAAGTCCCCTTTAAACTGTTTGACATGTCTCTCCTTACTCTTCTTTACGAATCAAGTCCATCACTTGATTACGATCTACAATCCATTGAGCCCTCTCATCCTTTTCATAGGTACGATTCGATAGAAAAATAGCCGCTTCTTGCTTCTGACGATTCCACATGATAAAGGTACCTGTATAGCCCGTATGGTCTAGCCAATCTTCTTCCAAATTCCATGCCAAAGAACGTTCCTTGTCATCCAAAGGAGAAAAATTTTGACTCAAATCTCTTGCGAAATCATCTGCTAAATAGTGTTCTAAAAAGATTTGTAAATCCTTTACAGTCGAAAATAAACCAGCACTACCAGCATGTCTGCCCAGGAGACGAGCTTTGGGATCATGTACCATGCCTACCTCTACACCTCTAACCGTTGGAACAGCAAGCTCAACAGGTCCAAATTGGGTTTCCGTCATTCTCCAAGGATTCCAAACTTGTTCTTGTAAAATCACATCCAAGTCTTGATTAAAGATTCTTTCCAAAATAAAACCCAACAGCAAAAAATGGACATCCGAATAAAGAAAGGCTGGCTGATTTCGTCTATTGAGATGAAACATCGCTTCCTTTAATTCTGAATCTGTTAAAAGATCACGATTGGGAATAAACGGATCAAGGTCTGTAGCGTGAGTTAAGAGCTGACGAATAGTGATGTCTGGATAATCACTCTCAGCTAAAAAATCTGTTACCGGTCTGTCAATATCTAATTGACCTTTTTCCCACAAGAAGGTAAAAACGGTACCAACCCCAACAACCTTGCTGACACTGGCTAGGTCGTAAACTAGTCCTGCCTCAGTCTGTAAGTCATGCTCTGGGTCACTCTGGCCTAAATAGAACTCCGTCCATTGATTGTCCTTAAAATACGCAAAAGAGGCTCCGGGATAAATCCCTGCCTCGATTTGTTCTTCTATTTTTTTAATAATCTTGGTCCACTTCATACTTCTTCAAACCACAATTCAACATTATTTCTATCTTTACCAAGGAAGAATTTTTCAGACTTAGGAATAAAATATTCGGTAGACTCAAATTTCTTGCGAAGACTTGCTATATCTAGTTCATTTACCAAGAACTTGATCATAGATAAATCCCAAGTAGCCGTATTGTCCACAGTCAAATCTTGACCCTGAGCTGGGATAAAATCAAGGGATGCCCCAATTTCAGATACTCCCAAGAAACTTTCGACATCAGTTGGGAGATGTAATTCCATAGAAATCTCAAATTTACTTAAAGAAATTGATTCCAAATCTGTTTGAAATTCAGGATTTTCTTCTACTTCTACTAGACTTTCTCTATCATCTTCCGCATGAATCAAAACCAAATCATCTTCTGGAGAGTAAATTTCAAAAGCGTAGCCGTTTTGACCTTTATATAATTGATGAATCGAATCTGTTTTAGATAAGAGTTCTTCGATTTCCAAGGGATTTTCCACCTTGACAATCAATCTAGCTAGTTTTTTTCTTCCCTCTACCTTACGAGTGCGCATACTTGGAGCTTCTTCTAAAACCAGCTTTTCTAGACCTGTTTGATCACCTAGTGACAGAAAGGCTGACTCTTCTAACAAGGCCTTCATGCCAAGGGTTTCTATATAAAATGTTTCATTTAATTTTCTATTATTAACTTTTAAAGTAGGAATAATCCGTACAATCTGATTTACATTCATAAATTCCTCCAACTCTTTTATTTTAAAGGATTTTAGAATTTTTTACAAGAAATTATGCTCAGATTTACCTTTTTTTCGTAAAATTTCATCTAAAAAACCGAGGATTTCCTCGGTTTCAATTTCTTATAGGTAAAGGAATTTGAAGATAGCTACTGCCGCAATTGCTGCTGCGATAGGTGCTACTACTGGTACCCAAGAATACCACCATTTTGAATCACCTTTGTGCTCACCAAGAACTGATTTTGGAAGGAAAGCATGAAGGAGACGTGGTCCCAAGTCACGGGCTGGGTTCAAGGCAGGCCCTGTAGGTCCACCAAGTGATGTTACCAAAGCCATAACAAGGAATCCAAGTGCCAAGTGAGCAATTCCAAGACCAGAAGTCATAAATGGCGCTACTTGTTCTTTAGCTTGGTCAAGTGCTGCTGTTACTTGTTCTTGAGGAATGGTTTGACCTTGAGTAGTTGCTTGAGCAACTTGAGCATTGATAGCTGCTTGTGCTTTTGATACTAGTTCAGCACCAAAGAAGTTTTTAGTCATTCCAAGAGCTGCAAAGAAAAGAACAAATGAACCAACAAACTCGTTTACAAAACCGTTAACAGTTGCTGCAAAACGTGATTCTTTTGTACCATTATCCAAACTTGAAATGGTTGAGAAAGTACCCAAAATGTTGTTTGGATTTTCAGTTTTCAAGTAATATGGGCGGTGTGTTGCCACAACCAAGGCTTGACCAAAGATAGCACCCAAAACTTGTGCGATGATATAAGGCGCAACTTGTGCCCAAGGGAAGAGACCGCTGATCGCAAGTCCAAGAGTGAAGGCTGGGTTGATGTGGTTACCTGATACGTTACCAAACATCAAGGCTGGGATCATAACCCCCATACCGTAACCAACAGCGATAACGATCCAGCCACTTTGGTGACCTTTCGTACCTTTAAGTTCAACGTTGGCAACTGCACCATTTCCAAGAATGACCAAAATAGCAGTTCCCAAAAATTCAGTGGCATATTTAATTGCCCATGTGAAATCCATTTGATAGATTCTCCTTAAAATTTTTTAGACAATCCTTATTCTATCAATTTTTATATCTTTTAGCAACAGGTTTTCTAAAAGAATATATAAGAAAGCGGTTTTATTTCTTATAAAAAGCAAAAGGATTAAGAAGGTCATTCTCCTTAATCCGATAGTTCTTATTCTTGACGTTGTCCGAAATCTGCAATCATCTGTTCCATTTCTTGTCGACTCGGAGTTGTCAGCATATAAAGGTAATCTCCTTGAAGTTCCGCGAAGGCTGCTGGCATGATTTTTTTAACTTTGAACTGCTGACTGTATTTGGCAAGTAAATCCTCCTCAGAATAGACATAATGAGCATTTGCACGGCGAGAAGTAGCCAAACAATACTGAGGGGCAAACTCTGATGCAGGAAACTCTTCTCCCGCAACAATAGCTGCATAACCACGATAGAGGTCCAAAGAGTGAGCAAAGTTATAAACATCAATTGTAAAACCACCTGCGGGACGGTTATTGTACTCAATAGCAATGTAATCGTCCCCCTCACGGAAGAACTCGATATGGAAGAACCGTTCTTTCATACCAAATTCTTTGACGATAGCCTCACCATATTTACGTAATTTGGGATCCATATCCTTAAGAACATAGTAGGAATTGTCCATCTTATACATCATGAGATCAAGCGGTGTATAGGCGTAGTCAAAGGTTGTTGAAAAGACAATCTTACCATCCTTGTCCACAAGCCCATCAAAGGTACAGATTTCGCTGGAAGTGACAAATTTTTCAAAGAAATAAACAGTTGAATGATCCCATTTGGCCTTGAAGTGATTGATATCGTCTTCAGTCTCAAGTTTAAAGGTTGCGGCTGCCCCAACTCCATTATCAGGTTTGGCAATCATTGGAAGACCGATTTCTTTCACTGCTTGATCCACATCTGCTTCCGTCTTAATAACAGCTCCAGGGACTACAGGGACACCAGCTTTTTTGAAGAGTTTCTTCATTTCAGACTTATATTTTGTCTTTTTGAGATCCTCTGGTTTGGCACCAAAGACATTGAATTGTTCTCTGAGTGCTGCGTCCAGCTCAAGCCAGTATTCATTATGAGATTCGATGCGATCAATTGGGCCATGCTTATAAAAGAGAAAAGCAACTGCACGTTTGACTTCGTCTGTGTTCTCAAGATTATCAACACGGAAATATTCTGTCAGGCTATTACGTAAAGGTTCATCCAATTGCTCGTAAGGCTCTTGACCAATTCCCAAGACGGTAATACCTTTATTGGCTAGTTCGATGGTAAACTGTTGAAAGTTTTGTGGATAGTAGGGAGAAATAACAAGGTAATTCATAGGTCACTCCTTTTATAAATAGAGATTGCCGAGGAAATAAGGCATTTGTTTGCGCCACCATTCCCAGTCGTGGGCGACATCGTGTCCCCATTCAGCAAACCAGGCTGGAATTTGTTTCTGGTCAAAGGCTTCTTTAAGCTTGTAGAAAGATGGTAGACCGTCTTGTTCCCAGGCTCCAAGACCCGTACACAGCACAATCTCTGCCTGACGGTAACGGTCAATAAACCAGCCGTCATTCTGATTCCAGATATAATCTACTGGCGAGTTTTGATAAATAGCATCGTCATTGTAGTAATCGCCAACAAAGAAACGTGCGTCGTAAACACCACTAAGAGCAATCACCTTGGTAAAGACATCTGGATGTTGGAGAAAAAAGTTGACTGCATGGTAGGCGCCCATCGAGCAACCTGTCGTCATCATACCATCAAACCAACCTGTCTTATGCTTGATAAAAGGAATGGCCTCATCAATCACATAGCGCTCGTAGGCACGGTGCATCTCTGCTTGGTCGTGAACATTTTTCCAAGTGGCCAACCAGCTCTCACTATCTACACTGGATAGGGTAAAGAACTGGACACGGCCTTCCTCGATAAAGGAAGCACAGGCATCAATCATGCCAAAATCATAGTATTCGTTGTGACTACCACCTGATGAAGCAAAGACCACAACTGGAATCCCAGCATGTCCATAACGGTTAAGGTACATTTCACGGTTGAGGTGACCACTCCAGTGGCTGAGGTTTTCAATATGCATTGGCTTTCTCCTTTCTTAACTTACCATTTCTCTGCAAAAAATCTCAGACAGTCTGGTAAATTCTCCGACCAAGGGATTTCACTATGGATGGCACCAGATTGAACTTTCAAGACAAGATTATCTAAGTGTACCCCACCTGCTATCAAATCATGGTAATACCGAAGAGACGAATCGATATAGGCTTGTTTGATATTACCAGCCATCAGGGTCTTGTCCGTATCATCTGCTTCTTCAGTTCCAACATAGATAAAGATACGCTGGTCAGGCGATAGTTTCTGGCGCTCGATGTAGCGATTAAAGGCTTCTTGATGGAGCCAGTTGGCAGATGAAAAGACGCCCAAGCAACCAATTTGGTCTTGGTATTCCAAACCGATAAACTGGGTAATATTGCCTCCTAGTGAAGACCCAATCATAGCCGTATGCTGGCAGTCAGCTTTAGTACGGTAGGTCTCATCGATAAATGGCTTGACCACCTCCATAACAAACTCAGCATACTCCACGCCCTTACCGCCAAATTGCTGTCCTGGGATAGGAGATTCTTGGAACTTCCAAGCCGCATACTCATTCATCCGCCCCATACCATCATTGTCAATGGCGACGACAATCATGCGACTGATATCAGGATTACGCTTAATAGCTGGGATAATCTTCCATGAATGTCCAATGAAAGACTCCTTGCTATAAAAAACATTTTGCCCGTCATGAAAGTAAACAACAGGATAGGAACGATCCGTGTCTTTCTCATAATCTTTAGGCAGAAGAACACGTACACGGCGTTCCTTACCTGTATAAGGAACCTTGAGTTTGTGTTCTTTCATTTTTAAATAAAAGTAGGATAGATTCATTGTCAGAAAACTCTCTATATTCAAAATTTTATTTTATTATATCACAATTATAGAAAAAAAGTTAGTTTTGCTTCCACTTTTGGAATTAAAAACTAACTTTTTCATCTCTTTTTCTAAATTCTTCTGGATTTTCTGATTAGAGCAGATTGTCAATCAAGTCATCCACTTCATCTTTTTCAGCCTGCGGTGTAATCTCAGTAATCATGATTCCAGCCACAGCTCGCTCTACTAATCCTTCAACATCCATACGCGCTTCGTACTGCTCCGCATTCTTAATCTTAGGATTTGTTTTCGGACGATCTGGCGCAAAAATGGTACAACAGTCTTCAAAAGGCTGGATAGAAATTTCAAAGGTGTCAATTTCCTGAGCAATGTCAATGATTTCCAACTTATCCATTGTCACAACTGGACGGATGATGGGAGTGTTGGTAACTGCATTGATAGCCTGCATGCTTTCGAGGGTTTGGCTTGCTACTTGACCAAGACTTTCCCCGTTGATAATTACTAAACCATTTCGTACCTCACGGATACGGTCAGTAATCCGCATCATAAAACGTCGTGTCAAGGTCATGAGGTAGGCTTCTGGCGCTTTAGCCTTAATTTCCTCTTGAATCTCTGTAAAAGGAACTTCGATAAACTGGATATTTCCCCCAAACTTGGTCAATTTACGAGTCAAATCTTGGGCTTTTTTAAGAGCACCAGGACTCGTGTATGGTGGACTTGCAAAGTGAACAGCCTCAATATCCACTCCACGCTTAAGTGCAAGATAACCTGCTACAGGTGAGTCAATCCCTCCTGACAACATGAGCATCCCTTTACCTGAAGTTCCAACTGGTAAACCACCAGCCCCACGAATAGTTTCATAAGAAAGATAGGCTGCTTCTTCACGGATTTCCACCTGAAGATTGATGTCAGGACTTTTCATTTGAGCTTGCACATTTGGAATGGCTTCGAAAACAGCTCCTCCAAGTGTTTGATTGAGTTCACGACTATCCAACTCAAAGTTGTGGTCGCTACGCTTGCTAGAAATTTTAAAGGTCATGCCATCCTTGTAGATGTCCTGCATAATCTCTTGGACAGCAGACTTCAGAACTTCTACAGATTTTTCAACCTTATAAACAGGGGAAAAGTTTTGAATTCCAAAAACTTGTTTGAGCGATTCTGCTACTGCTGTGTAATCTGCTCCATTGAGGTAAGCGTGGGCACGGTCGCGATCTGCTGTTACCTTAACTTGGGGATAGATAGACAAAACGTCTGAAATATTATTGCGAAGTTTATTGATGAAACGCATACGGTTTTTACCCTTGGTTGACAACTCACCGTAGCGAATCATAATTTCTGAATATTGCATGAATGCTCCTATCTTACTTTTCTAGTTTGATTGTAAATTAATTTTAACTTGGTCAAAAACTGCTCGACCTGACTCATATCATTTTCAAGGTCTAGGCTTAAACGCACAGCTGACTGAGCCTTATCCTTGTCCACTCCCATAGCAATCAGGGTTCCGGCTGGTTTTCCTGCCTTGGACGAACAAGCAGAGGTCGTTGAGATAAAAATATCATAGTCTTCAAAGGCGTGAACGATGACTTCACCACGAACACCCTTGATTCCAAAAGTCAGAATATGAGGAGCAAAGTCTTCCTCATCTGAAAAGACAAAAATATCTGGATAGTTCAGAAGTGCTTGACGAATCACTGCCTTCATCTGTCCAGTCTTGCTCCTAAAGATATCTAGCTTTTCCATAGATAAACGGAGAGCCTTGGCTGTCGCTGCAATTCCTGCCACATTTTCAGTTGTCGAACGGTAATCACTTTCCTGACCACCACCTGTTAAAAGAGGCGTAATCTTCTTTCCAGACTTGATATAGACAAAACCAACACCACGAACTCCGTGGAACTTGTGACCAGAGAAAGTCGCGAAATCCACTCGTTCTGTCAGATACTTTTCAGTCGGAATCTTAGCAAGTGCTTGAACCGCATCAACGTGGAAGGAAATAGTCGGCTTATCTGCCAACAGTTCTGAAATAGCCTCAATGGGCTGAATAGAACCGATTTCATTGTTCACAGCCATGACGGAAACGAGGGTCGTATCAGGTCTTATCAAATCTGCTAGCGCTTCAACATCTACAAATCCTTTGTTATCAACTGGAGCAAAATCCACTTCAAACCCTTGAGATTTCAACCAAAGGGCTGACTCTTTGACTGCCGGATGTTCAATGGCTGATACAATGATGTGCTTTCCAAACTGAGCCTTTTCAAAGGCCACACCCTTGATAACCCAGTTATCTCCTTCTGTCCCACCAGAAGTAAAGAAGATTTCCTCACTTTTCTTACCGATTAAATCCGCAATCTGTTGACGGGAAGCATCTAAGATTCGTGTTGCCTGGTCTCCCAAACGATGGAGACTAGATGGATTTCCTAAAATTTTTGAAGCGACCTGCATATAAGTTTCAAGGGCTTCAGGATAGGGCTTGGTCGTCGCCGAATTATCAAAGTAAATCATGTTTTCTCACGCTTTCTAAAATCACTCCTTCTATTGTATCATGAAACGGAGCTTGCGACAAGAAAGGGCAATTCCTCTTTTTTTAAGATTTTTTTAAAGAAATGAGGTATAATAAATTTTAATTAAAGGAGAGAATGCATGTCTAATTATCGTAGAACTTCAAAACCAAAAACAGAACACATCAAAAAAGGCTTTACAGTCTTTCAAAAAACCGTTGCTACTATCGGTAGTATCCTCGGCTTAATTACTGCTAGTATCACGATCATGAACGCCTTGGATAATAACAAAAATACTAAAAAAGAACCTACGACAAGCCAGACGACAACAATTGTCAAAGAAATTCAAAAGGAATCCCCTCAGGAAAACACTAGTCCCAATAAGGAAAATAACACTTCTCAAGAAAAAACACAGCAAGAGGAAACACCAAAATCTAGCGTCAAGGAAGAGAAAAAAGAAGAGCAGAAAGCAGCAACTCAGGATTCTTCTACTCCTACTCCAAGTAAACCTGCTACTGAAAATGAAAAACAGTCCAATACCCCAACTTCGGAAAATAAAACTAATCAATAATCACTAAAATAGCCTCCTTCCAAACTTGGAAAGAAGCTATTTTTTTATTGTTGTAAAACTTTTCTTGGTTTGGTACCTTCAGCTGGACCAATGACACCTGCCATCTCAAGCTCTTCCATGAGACGGGTCGCACGGTTAAATCCAACTGACAAACGACGCTGAATCATAGATGCGCTGGCTTTCTGGGTTTCGATTACCAAAGCCTTGGCTTCTTCAAAGAGCGGATCACCACCAGATTCACCATCTGAAAATTCTCCGTCATTTTCAGAAACCTCACCTGGATCAAAACTCTCATCGTAGTCCGCATCAGCCTGAGCCTTAATGAAGTTTACGATACGTTCGACATCATCATCCGAGATAAAGGAGCCTTGGAGACGAACTGGATGATTTTCATCAATTGGTTTAAAGAGCATATCTCCACGTCCAAGCAGTTTCTCAGCTCCATTTTCATCTAAAATAGTACGGGAGTCTGTTCCTGATGAAACTGCGAAAGCGACACGAGATGGGACATTGGCCTTGATCAGACCAGAAATGACGTCAACGGATGGACGCTGGGTTGCAAGAATCATGTGGATACCTGCAGCACGCGCCTTCTGTCCGAGACGAATGATAGCATCTTCCACTTCCTTGCTGGCTACCATCATAAGGTCAGCCAACTCATCCACAATTACAACAATGAGTGGTAGCGGAACCTGCTTGTACTCAGACTGAGCATTAAACTCTTCTACCTTGGCATTAAAACCTGCAATATTCCGAACTCCCACCTTGGCAAAGAGTTCATAACGATTTTCCATTTCATCCACGACCTTTTGCAAAGCCTTGCTGGCCTTACGTGGATTGGTCACGACTGGAATCAAGAGGTGGGGAATATCATTGTAAACAGACAACTCAACCATCTTGGGATCGACCATCATAAATTTAACTTGGTCAGGTCTCGCCTTCATGAGGATGCTAGCGATAATGCCGTTAACAGCTACTGACTTCCCTGAACCCGTTGAACCTGCAACTAGCAAGTGGGGCATCTTGGAAAGGTCAAAAGCTCTTGCGGTGCCATTAACTGCCTTTCCTAGAGGAATTTCTAAGAGATTTTCTGCTTTCGTTTGAGATTGTTCCCATAGTTCGCGGAAGGATACCGTCGCAATCTCAGAGTTAGGAACCTCAATCCCGACTAAGGATTTACCAGGTATTGGAGCCTCAATCCGGACATCCTTGGCTGCCAAGGCTAGAGCGAGGTCATCTGCTAGATTGGAAATGCGGTTAACCCGTACACCGACTGCTGGCTTGACTTCATACTTGGTCACTGACGGCCCAATTTCAGCCCGTTCAACCGTTACCTTAATACCAAAACTAGCAAAAGTTTCTTCTAGGATTTTGATGTTTTCACGAACGATTTTCTTCTCTTTCGACTGGTCTTTTGGTTTATCTGGGGCAAAGAGTTGTAAGCTTGGAAGTTTGTATTCAAGGGCTTCCTTGGCTGAAAAATCGACCTGAACATCTTCGTCATCAGAGTTATCTCCCTGTTCAGGGAATTCAAGTTCAGCTTGAGGCAGGATGATTTCTGGTTCTACCCACTCTTCTTCTGGAAAAGGTGGAACGTCAGGCACAACATCTGCTGTCAGAATTTCACCTGTTTCCATATCAATAGGAGGCAAATCGAGTAAGGCTTTTTCAGCCTCTTCTTGTTCTAATCTAGCCTCTTCCTCAGCCTTTTGGCGAGCTTTTTCTTCTTGTTTAACAAAGCGTTCCTCTTTTCGACGCTCATGCCCTTCCCGCCATTTGGCAAAGCCTTTACTGCAAAATTCAGCAATATCGTAAACAGACCAAGGACTGACTAGGAGGGCACCCACTAAAATCAAGATAGAACCAATAAAGTAAGTACCGATATTTGAGAAGAGAAAGGCTGTTGGCACATAGAGTCCAACACCAATCAAGCCTCCACCAGCAAAACTGGTCGTTCGAAAACCAGTTAAATCCGTCACAACCTGAGCCATGGTTCCTTTTAGAACGGACTTGTCCAAACCATATTTCCAAACCAAGTAAGCCTCGAAAATCAAGAGCAAACCAGCAAATATGGTTAAAAAGCCTGATAGGAGTCCTTCCTGTTTTCGTATCCACTTGAAAAAGAAGAGGTAGAGCAGGATGCCAAATATTGCCAGATAAGCTAGGCTACCCACCAGCAAGCGAATGAAATTGTAAAGGGTTATACCTGCAGCCCCTAATTTGAAGGCTGCGAAAATCAATAAAAGCGCGATTCCCAACGAAATCAACATTCGTTGAATCGCTTCTTTTCTTTCGAGTTCTGCTTTAGACGGTCTCCGTCTTGTTTTACTTGTATTCTTGTTTGCCATTCTTCTATTATACCATATTTCACAAGCATTTCGGAAAGAGAAAAAGACTGCACCAAACGGTCCAATCTTTTCATTTTATATCTAATACTCAATGAAAATCAAAGAGCAAACTAGGAAGCTAGCCGCAGGCTGTACTTGAGTACGGCAAGGCGATGCTGACGTGGTTTGAATTTGATTTTCGAAGAGTATAAGTTTTATGCTTGGGGTTTACGTAGATAACCATAGACCACACCACTTACAATTGCTCCTACCAAGACAGAAACGAGGTAAAGGAGAGCATTTGAAGTAAGGGCGATAACGAAGATTCCTCCGTGTGGCGCCATGAGTTTGATACCAGTAAGACCAACGAGGCCACCTGCTACTGCTGAACCAAGGATGAAGCTTGGGATCGCACGAGCTGGGTCAGCGGCACCAAATGGAATTGCTCCCTCAGTGATAAATGACAAGCCCATGATAATGTTTGTCAAACCAGAGTTGCGTTCTTCTTTAGTAAATTTGTCTTTAAAGAGAAGAGTTGCGACAAAGATTGCAAGTGGTGGTACCATTCCTCCAGCCATAACTGCTGCCATAGCCACAGAACCACCTGAAGAAACAGTCGCTGCAAGCGTACCTGTACCAAATACATAAGCCGCTTTGTTAACTGGTCCACCCATGTCAACAGCCATCATTCCACCAAGGACGATACCGAGAAGGACAGCTGAACCACCTCCAAGACCGCCTAGGAAGTCATTCATAGCAGTGTTGATTGCTGCCATCGGGATGTTAACAGCTAGCATGACAAATCCAGTCAAGATTGTTCCAAGAAGTGGCAAGAGAAGAATTGATTTAGCACCTTCGAGTGAACGAGGAACTTTAACGTATTTCTTGATAGCAAGAACTAAAGCACCTGCGATAAATCCACCAACAAGGGCACCTAGGAAACCAGATGAGACACCTGCAAGAGTTGAAGTTGCTTCACCACCTGCGGCATAAGGAATTTTACCAAAGGCAAAACCTTCTTTGGCAATAGCACCAGCCACGAAACCTGCTACCAAACCTGGTTTTTCAGCGATAGAGTAGGCAACATAACCTGCAAAGACTGGGAGCATCAAACCAAAGGCAGCTCCACCAATTTTCATAAACATAGAAGCTAGCTCATGGTAGGAACCAAGATTACCAAGATTTTCATTTGGAACACCCAAAGCACCGTCAATCAAGAAGGCAAGGGCAATCATGATACCACCACCTATAACGAATGGCAACATTTGAGATACACCACTCATCAAGTGTTTGTAGAAGGCACCACCAAGGCTTTGTTTTTCGTTGCTTGCTGTCGAAGCTTTTGCTCCATTAGCAGCACGGTAGACTTCAGCATCTCCTGAAAGAGCCAAGTTAATCAATTCTTCTGTTTTACGGATACCGTCAGCAACTGGACGATTGATCAATGGTTTGCCATCGAAACGATCCATCTCAACCGCCTTGTCTGCAGCGATGATAACAGCTTTAGCCTTGCGGATGTCCTCAGCAGTTAGTTGGTTTCCAACACCGCTAGCACCGTTGGTTTCAACCTTGATTCCAACACCCATTTCAGCAGCCACTTTTTGAAGGGCTTCTTGAGCCATGTAAGTGTGAGCAATACCTGTTGTACAAGCTGTAACAGCAACGATAAACTCATCAGAGTCATTAGTAGGTGCTTGAACAGGCTCTTCAGTTTTTTCGGAAGCTTTGTCAAAAAGTTCGATAACTTGGTCAGCTGATGTTACTTGACGAAGTTTGTCAGCAAAACCGTCTTTTATCAAGTATTGAGACAATTCTGCCAAGGCTGCCAAGTGAGTATCATTGGCACCTTCTGGAGCCGCAATCATGAAGAAGAGGTCAGTTGCTTGTCCATCCAAGCTCTCATAATCAACACCCTTATTTGACTTAGCAAAGAGAACTGTCGCTTCTTTGACAGCAGCATTTTTGCTGTGAGGCATTGCGATTCCGTCACCCAAACCTGTAGAAGTCAAAGCTTCACGTGCCAAAATACCTTCTTTAAATGTTTCAAAATCTGTCACATAACCGTGATCTACCAAACTTTTAATCATTTCTTCGATGACAGCTGTTTTTTCAGTTGCCTGCAAATCCAGCAACATGACATCTTTTCTCAATAGGTCTTGAATTTTCATCGTTTTTCTACCTCAACTTTTTCATATGTTTCTTTAATAAATTCTGCCGTTGCCAAGTCATCTGAGAATGTCGTTGCTGTTCCACAAGCAACTCCCCATTTGAAGGATTCTACTACATCTTTAGATTTGACAAATTCACCTGTAAATCCAGCAACCATAGAGTCACCAGCTCCAACTGAATTTTTGACTGTTCCCTTGATAGGTTTGGCGAAGTAAGCTCCCTCAGATGTGACAAGAAGGGCACCATCACCAGCCATAGAGATAATCACATTTTGAGCACCTTTAGCTAGGAGTTCTCGAGCGTATTTCTCAATTTCATCTAAACTTTCGAGTTTCACTCCAAAAATCGCTCCAAGCTCGTGATTATTTGGTTTGACCAAAAGTGGCTGGTAGTCCAAACTATCAATCAAGGTCTGTCCTTCAAAGTCACAAACCACTTGCGCACCAGTCTGCCGCGTCAAGGCAATCAAATCCTTGTAGATGACATTTCCTAGGTTTTTAGCACTCGAACCCGCAAACACAACCGTATCATCTGCTGTCAGACTAGATAAAATAGCTTTCAATTCTTCTAACTGGGCTGGTTCGACATTTGGACCCGTTCCGTTGATTTCTGTCTCTTGGTCTGCTTTGATTTTAACATTGATACGAGTATCTTCTGCCACTTGGACAAAACGTGACTCGATTTCTTCCTCTACCAAAGTATCTGTGATAAATTTACCAGTAAAACCTCCGATAAATCCAGTCGCTGTATTTTGAATATCTAAGCGCTTCAAGACACGACTGACATTAATTCCTTTCCCACCAGCAAACTTATCATCACTGTCCATACGATTGACACTACCGACTTGGACTTGTTCCAAACGAACGATATAGTCAATGGATGGATTGAGTGTGACTGTATAAATCATACTTCTATTACCTCCGTTTTCTCCTTAATAGCCTGCAAGAGCTCATGCCCTTGACTTGTGATAACAATAGCTCGTTTGAGTGGTGCTACCTTGGCAAAGCAAGTTTGTCCAATTTTAGACGAATCCACCAAGACATAGGTCTGTTTGGCATTTTCTAAAATAGCACGCTTCACAGCTCCCTCTTCCATATCAGGAGTCGTATAATAACCATCGTCCACACCATTCATCCCGATAAAGGCACGGTCAAAGTGCAATTGATTAATCTGGTTAAGAGCAACGCCCCCGATACTAGCATCTGTCGCCATCTTGACACTTCCTCCAACCATGACAGTTGGAATCTGCTTTTCAACCAACTGAGCGGCATGGTGAATCGAATTTGTCACAACAGTAATATTCTTATTAACCAATTCATGAATCAAAAAAGCAGTTGTTGTTCCAGCATCGATAAAGATGACATCTTGTTCCTTGATGAGAGAGGCTGCCTTCTGAGCCAGCAACTTCTTTTCTTGAAGGTTTTTGACAGATTTTTCTTGAATGGTTTCTTCTTCCTGCAAGGAATGGGGCAATTCTGCTCCACCATGCACGCGACGAAGCTTGTTTTCCGCTTCCAACTCATCCAAATCTCTTCGAACCGTTGATTCTGACGTTTCTAACAAACTAACTAATTTTTCTAGAGAAACTACATGATGTTGATTTAACTCCTCTAAAATCAGTTGCTTCCGCTCTGTTTTTAACACTGAATCACCTCCTGTTATCGTTTACACTATTCATTCTATCACACTTTCTTTCAAAGTCAAGCGCTTTTTGTCATTTTCTTTCAAAATCTATCATTTTTCTTATTTCCAAAATTTTTATTGCAAGATAAGAGCCTTTATGGTAGACTATTTGAGTAAGTATTGGAAGATTACTCAAGAGGCTTAAGAGGCCGTGTTGGAAACGCGGTAGGCGTGTAACAGCGTGCGTGGGTTCGAATCCCATGTCTTCCGTTTATTTTAAAAAAGATACCCAAGAAATCTTGGGTATCTTTTTTCTTATATGCTTGTTTTATAACTCGGGTGAATTTCTTAGAAAATATCAAATAACAATTTCACATTGAGAATTGTTAAGATAATGGAAACGATATAGCCAAGGATGGTATTCCATTTGGCATTGGTAAATTCTCCCATCAGTGATTTCTTAGAAGTTAGATAAATCAGTGGGAAGATTGAAAATGGAAGAGCAATCGAAAGAAAGACTTGTGAATAAACCAATAACTGATCTAATGTTTTTTCCTGATGACCAAACAGAACCGCTACAATCATGACAGGCAACAAGGCAAAGAGACGAGTTGCCAAACGAATGAACCATTGAGGTAATCTCATATGCAAGAAACCTTCCATAACGATTTGTCCAGTCAAGGTACCCGTAATTGTCGAATTTTGACCACTGGCTAATAAAGCCAAGGCAAACAAGGTTGATAAGGTCGAGCTAGCTATAGCTCCTGCAATAGTAGAATCCTGCAAGGCATTATACATTTGAGAGAAGGCAGAAATCTCAGATGCATGGCCGAAAAAGAGAGCCGCCCCGAGAATTAATAGAAGGGAGTTAACCACAAAGGCCAAGGATAATTGGAGATTTGAATCCCAGGTCATAAAGCGCACGGCTTTTCGAACATCATTCTTGTCCTTGTGATTGATTTTCCGAGTTTGTGACAAGGAAGAATGCAAATAGAGGTTATGGGGCATAACCGTTGCTCCCACGATCCCTAGTGCCAAGGTTAATTGACTTTCATGCCCTGGCAAGGGACTTTCAAATAAGGTTGCATTCGGTAGATAACCCTCAACGATTCCTTGGAAGCTTGGATGTGACAAAGCTACCAGATAGGTAAAAATTGCTAGAATGGTTAAAATCAGTGTTGTCACAATAGCTTCAATCTTCTTAAAGCCAAATTTCATCAGAAGCAATAAGAGAAAAACATCCAACACGGTCAAGAGAATTGCTATCATAATCGGAATCTTAAAGAGAAGATTGAGAGCAATCGCTGAACCTAGAACTTCTGCCAGATCTGTCGCCATCAAGGCTAATTCTAAAATCACCCATAGACTATAACGAAGCCATTTAGGTGAATGATGAGCCGTTGCTTGAGCCAGGTCCATCTGGGTTACAATACCAAGCTTTCCTGCCATCTGCTGAAGTTGCATGGCAATGAGAGATGAAATCAAGATAACAAACAAGAGACTATACTTATAGGAAGCACCACCGACTACACTGGTAATCCAGTTTCCTGGATCCATATAACCAACTGCGACAAGAGCACCCGGACCTAAAAAGGCATTTAAATTTTGCCAGAAATGATTGTTATTTGGAGTATCGATAGATTGATTAATCTCAGAGAGTGACACTTTTTTATGAGAAGACATAGATACTTACCTCTTTCTAAACCTACTTTTTCATTATTTTCTATTAGAGAAAAATAAGATTGACTTTAAACTATTAAAACAATGAAAACTATATGAAAAACATTTAGTTTTTTCATTATTTTTCTTAAGGTACCTTAATATTTTTCTTAAGGCACCTTAATTATAACACAAAAATGAAAACTATATGAAAAACATTTAGTTTTTTCATTATTTTTCTTAAGGCACCTTAATTATAACAGAAAATATGATAAAAACTTAAGAAAATTCAGGACTTGATTTAATATTTAGGATACAACAAAATGTTGTATTCTTTTTTTGCAAAAGAATACCAAAGAATAAAATAAAAAACGTTGTAAAAACAACGTTTTAGAAAGATTTACAAAACAATGTAAATTATCAATGGAGCCGGTGGGAGTCGAACCCACGTCCAAACATCTGCTAACATATTTGTCTACAACCATAGGTTATGTATTCGTTTAACAGTCCCTCGACACATAACTCAAGCCTAGAAACCGCGAGTCTATCAATCTCTTATCAAGCCGCTAGACAAGACTTGATCGTATCTCGCTAATAATAAGACCTGTCATTGAACACGAGCAATCCAAATCGGGTCACGCCTGCTGGTTTTTAGGCAGCTAGAGCGTAAGAAGTGTTATTTTTTGCAGTTATATTTAACTGAGCGTTTACGTCGCCACACGAGTCGCAAAATATGCCTCATAATGCCTGTCGAATCCGTAACGACCCCAAAAGACAATAAAACCATTATACCTTATCTAACACAAAAATGCAAAAAGGAAAGCAATTAACTACAAAAGATAGTCTTTCAAAGATTTTGTCAAAACCTGATAACCAGCAACACTAAGGTGCAACCCATCAGTTGTATAATCTTTTTTGAGTTGACCTGCCTGGTCTGTCAAACTATCAAAAACTGGCACAAATTCTACCTGCATATAGGCAGAAGCAAGCTCTTGATAGGCTTGATTCCATTTCTGAATTTTTTCATTCGTGCGGATATAGACTGTCTGCTTGTACTCTTCTCCCTCATTGACTGGCAAAATAGAAAGCAATTTAATCTCAGTCAATGGATAATCGCGAGCAATGGATTGTATGATAGCTTCGAGGTTATTGAGAGCCTCATTCACAGGCACATCTTTTCCGATATCATTTGTCCCAATCAAAAGGACAATTTTATCTACTGCTCCACCGTACAGATGCGCATCTAGATTTTCTAATAACAGCCCTGTCTGATACCCTCGAATGCCTCGATTGACAATCGTCTTCGAAGTCCCAAACAGTTCCTGCAGAGGATAATATTCGACAATAGAATCCCCAATAAAAAGAATGTCTGGCTCTACAACAGAAACCTGATTTAAGTGACGATACTTGGTTTGGATTTTTTCTTGTTCCTTTAGTAACCAATTTTCTAATAACTGTACTGCCACTTCATTCTCCTTTTTCTAACCAGTTTTCCAAGATTTGATAAACTCCTCCTTGGCTATTGGCTGGCGCTAGAGCAGTAGCCACAGCTTTGGCTTTATCATCAGCATTTTCCATCGCATAGGCAATTCCAGCCATTTCAAGCATTTCAACATCATTTTCACTGTCACCAAAAGCCATGATTTGTTGGGAGGTCAAGTCCCAGCGCTTGAGTAATTCTTCCAAGCCCCATGCTTTATGAATTCCAGCTTGAAGGATATCAATGCAACCATAGCCACTCGATACAGCACGAACACGGCCATCAAAGAGGTCATTGATTTCTTCCAAGACCGAACTCAAACGTTCCTCACCAACAACCATACTCATCTTGAGCACACCACCAAAGAGGTCAGAGGTTAATTCGTCCACAAATTGCATCCGTTGGTAGAATTTTTCAATCATTTCTGGAGTCATAAAACTTTCAAGGTCTGTAAAAATCGTACCTTCTTTGACGAAACCACCCTTCATAGACGTTACAACAAACTGATCCTGACACGCTCGACCCTTAAAATGAGCCAAAGCCTTATCGACAATGGCATCATCCCAAGTCTGAGCCTGAATCAGTTCATTGTTTTCAAAAATACGAGCACCGTTTGCAACAACCAGAACCACCCGATCGACCAAGTGCTCCAGTAGTTGCCTCATGCGGTGAATTTCATTCCCAGTCGCAATGACAAAACGAATACCCCTTTGATCCAACTGATCTAAAATCTTTTCCAAACGTGGGAGATCAAGCTGGCCTCTAGCATCCAGCAAGGTCCCATCCATATCTGTTGCAATTACCTTAATCGTCATTTACTTTCCTCTGGATTCAAGCTAGTCCCACTTCAATCCCACATGTTCGTTCATTTCTTTGTAGGCTGTATCAATTCGTTCCTTAGTCGCTTCATCTAACTGGTCACGATGACTACCACCCTCGATAAAATCTTCTAAGATATAAGTTTGGTATAGGAATAGTGGATAACCTTCTGGAGAATAGGTTCCTTTTGGTGTACGGTTTACCCAAGAAGGATGCGCTTTGGCAGTTTCGATTGTCGTCTTACCGGCTTTTTTCTTAACAGTCACATCCATGAGCACGCCACGCTCTGTCCACTTAGCATTCTCTTCATCTTGCATGGTTTCAATTCGTTGATTGGAAATGAAGTTCCCCATTGAATAGATAATGAGTTTCTTGTCCCCATCTTTTTCAACCGTTTCAGATAGTTCAACTACGTGAGGGTGCCCTCCAAAGATAATATCAGCTCCCCAATCAATCATCTTGTGATAAAGAGCCTTTTGTTCTTCAGTTGGTTCCAAGCGATACTCCACACCCATCTGAGGCATGATAATGGTGATATCCGCTTCCTTCTCTGCCCGTTCAATTTCAGCCTTCATCTTGTCTTCATTTAGGTCTGAAAGATAGCGGGTATAGTCTTCTTGAGAAATACTTTGCTCAATTCCATTAAAACCATAAGAATAGGCCAAAAGTGCAACCTTGATACCGTTCACTTCCTTAATAACCAGTGGAGCTTGATCACGTGACTCATGCGTATACACTCCAATAGGTGTCATTCCTGCCTTTTCAATAGCATCTGCTGTTGAAACCACACCTTCTATTTGTGAATCTAGGATATGGTTATGCGCCAAGTCTAGCACTTGATAACCGGCATCCTTGATGGCATCCATGACTTCTCCAGGTGCATTAAATAGCGGATAACCAGCCAAATAGTGGTCCTTATTCACAGTACCTTCAAAATCACCTAAAATCAAGTCTGCTTGTTTGAGCCATGGTTTTACATATTCAAAATTTTCATGGAAATCATAGGTCCCATCTTCTTTTAAAGCAGAACGATAGATGGGAATGTGATAGAGGAGGTCCCCGTTGGCCATAATTCTAGCAGTTTTCTCCTCGTCCTGATCTTTAGCATTTTGGTTCGTCTTATTTGCTTCTTGAGAAATGGCATCCTTTTTTTGACTGGTTAAAGGGATTCCTTGGAAGCTTTCAAACAACAAGACCAAGCCCATTGATAAAGCAACTGCTAGCAAGAGTATGGCCACAAATCCTTTATTACTCCACTTGCGATAACTCCTAAAAAAGTTTACCAAACCCCTCATAAAACGAAAAGCTGAACCACGCTGATTTCGATCTTGTCTTCTTTGCATCTTCATTCTCCCTACTTTCTAATGCAAGCCTTTTCTTTTTATTATATCACAGATAAGTAATTCTTTCACAATTGAATCGAACCTAGTAGGCATTTTCTATAAAAGCTCAATGCCGTAATGCTTTCAATCCTTGTCATTTTGTGATATCATGTAGAGGTAATGAAAGGAGAGAAAATGTCTGCAATAGAACGTATTACAAAAGCTGCTCATTTAATTGATATGAACGATATTATCCGCGAGGGGAATCCGACTCTACGTGCGGTTGCTGAGGAAGTCACTTTCCCCTTGTCTGACCAGGAAATCATTCTCGGTGAAAAGATGATGCAATTCCTCAAACATTCCCAAGATCCTGTCATGGCTGAAAAGATGGGGCTCCGAGGTGGTGTTGGACTTGCTGCTCCTCAATTAGATATCTCAAAACGTATTATCGCTGTTTTGGTACCAAACATTGTTGAAGAAGGTGAAACTCCGCAGGAAGCCTACGACTTACAAGCCATTATGTACAATCCAAAAATCGTCTCTCACTCTGTTCAAGACGCTGCTCTTGGCGAAGGAGAAGGTTGCCTCTCTGTTGACCGCAATGTGCCTGGCTATGTTGTTCGCCATGCTCGCGTTACTGTTGACTACTTTGACAAGGACGGCGAAAAACACCGTATCAAGCTCAAAGGCTACAACTCCATCGTTGTTCAGCATGAAATTGACCACATCAACGGAATCATGTTTTACGATCGTATCAATGAAAAAGACCCATTTGAAGTTAAAGATGGTCTACTGATTCTTGAATAAATAAAATCCCGTTGCAAGACGGGGTTTTGTGTTATAATAGAGGCATGAAAACAAATGATATTGTCTATGGCGTCCACGCCGTTACCGAAGCCCTCCTTGCAAACACAGGGAACAAACTTTACCTCCAAGAAGATCTCCGAGGTAAGAATGTTGAGAAAGTCAAGGAACTGGCTACAGAAAAGAAGGTATCCATTTCTTGGACCTCAAAAAAATCCCTCACTGAGATGACTGAAGGTGCTGTTCATCAAGGTTTTGTTCTACGAGTGTCTGAATTTGCCTATAGCGAGCTGGATCACATCCTTGCCAAAACACGCCAAGAAGAAAATCCACTGCTATTGATTCTGGATGGTCTAACTGATCCCCATAATCTAGGTTCTATCTTGCGAACAGCCGATGCGACCAACGTTTCAGGTGTCATCATTCCCAAGCACCGTGCTGTCGGAGTTACTCCTGTCGTTGCCAAAACGGCCACAGGTGCTATTGAACACGTTCCAATTGCCCGAGTGACCAACCTCAGTCAAACCTTAGACAAACTCAAGGATGAAGGGTTCTGGACCTTTGGAACGGATATGAATGGTACTCCTTGCCACAAGTGGAATACAAAAGGGAAAATCGCCCTCATCATCGGAAATGAAGGAAAAGGCATCTCTAGCAACATCAAAAAACAAGTTGATGAGATGATTACCATTCCTATGAATGGACATGTTCAAAGTCTCAATGCCAGTGTTGCTGCAGCCATCCTCATGTACGAAGTTTTTCGAAATAGACTATAAAAAAGTTTCCAGTCATCTGATTGGAAACTTTTTTATGATTAACTATGTTCTGTAATAAACTTGTAAGCTTCTTGACCTGCGATAGCGCCATCTCCAACTGCTGTTGTCACTTGACGAAGGTCTTTCTGGCGAACATCTCCAACTGCAAAGATACCGTCAACTGCAGTTTTCATGTGGTTATCTGTCACAATCCAACCTGCCTGATCTTGGATATTCAATTCTTTAACAAAATCGCTAAGAGGATCCAATCCAACATAGATAAAGACACCACCGAAGGCTTGTTCTGTCACTTGACCTGTTTTCACATTTTCAAAAACGACAGATTCTACTCTGTTTTCACCCTTGATTTCCTTCACTACAGAATCCCAGATAAAGCTGATTTTCTCATTCGCAAAGGCGCGGTCTTGTAAAACCTTTTGGGCACGAAGTTGGTCACGACGGTGAACAATGGTAACAGTCTTAGCAAAACGAGTCAAGAAGAGGGCTTCTTCGACAGCTGAATCTCCGCCACCAACTACCAACAAATCTTGGTCACGGAAGAAAGCACCATCACACACGGCACAGTAAGAAACACCACGACTGTTCAGTTCTTCTTCTCCAGGTACTCCCAAAGGACGGTGTTTAGAGCCAGTCGCTACGATAACGGTACGAGTTTCATATGTTTGGTCATCAGTCATCACTTTCTTAAAATCACCATGGTCTTCGACATTTTCAACATAACCATAAATGTGCTCAACACCAAGATTTTCAAGCGGTTCAAACATCTTTTCTGCCAATTCTGGCCCACTAATATTAGCGTATCCAGGGTAATTTTCAATATCAGATGTATTATTCATCTGACCACCTGGCAGACCACCTTCAATCAAGCCTACTTTCAGATTGCTTCGAGCAGCATACAAGGCTGCAGTCATACCTGCAGGTCCAGCACCGATAATAATAGTATCGTACATATAGTTTCCTTCTTTCTTGTTGTAACTATCTTTATTCTAACTCTTTCTTGTCAATCACGCAAGGATTATGCCTTGAAAACAAGAATTAAACTCATAACCGCAAAGGATAATACTGGAACAACCAAAACACCAATCATAATCATATCATAGAGATGGGCTTGGCGAGCCTTGGCTGTCTTATCAACTCCCGACATGGCTCTCAGTCCAATCCAAATCCCTAAAAAAATCAGGACGAGGATGGTGGTCAAGATCAAACTCTCGAAATATAAAGAAAATAGTTGCAGTAGCATGATTTCTCTCATTTCTATCTTTTTTAAAGAGTAAACTCAGCTAGTCCAGCTAACTGAGTTTTTCTTTATCTATTATATCAAATATAAGTCCGTTTGTAACTAGCGAAGAATTCTTTTGTTCGCTCTTCTTTAGGATGGTGGATAATCTCATCCGGTGTTCCAGACTCAATGATTTTCCCCTTATCTAGGAAGAGAATCTTATCCGCAACTTGAGCTACAAAGGACATGTCATGACTAACCAAAATCATGGTTTGACCTGACTTAGCAGCATCTGCAATAGACTTTTCTACTTCGCCGACCAATTCTGGATCAAGGGCTGAAGTTGGTTCGTCTAAGAGCAAGACATCTGGTTTCATCGCAAGTGCACGCGCTAGGGCAACCCGTTGCTTCTGTCCACCTGATAAATGGCGAGGATAATGGTTTTCACGGTCTGAAAGCCCAACCTTAGCCAACTCTTCCTTGGCAATCTTGGTTGCTTCTTGGTCGGATAATTTCTTGACAACAACCAAGCCTTCTTTCACATTATCAAGTGCTGTTCGGCGTTCAAACAAATTAAACTGTTGGAAAACCATAGACAACTTACGGCGTAGGGCAAGGATTTCTTCTTGAGTGATTTTAGAAAAATCAACTGAGAAATCATCAATCTGAATAGAGCCACTGTCAGGTGTTTCAAGATAATTGAGACTACGAAGGAAGGTTGATTTTCCAGCTCCTGAAGAACCAATCAAGGCTACAACTTCCCCTTTTTGAATATCCAAGTTCAGATGATCCAAGACAGTCTGTCCTGAAAAGGATTTGCTTAAATTCGAAATCTTAATCATTAACGAAGGTCTCCTTTCACATCTGTTTGCACTGTATCGGGTGCAGAAATAGCCATTTTTCTCTCGATGAAACGACCAAGGCTTTCAATTCCGATATTGACTACCCAATAAACAAGGGCAACGGAGATAAAGCGTTCAAAGTAGCGGTAATCAGCTCCACCCAAAATCTGAGCTTGGGCAAAGACTTCCACAACACCCGCACTAAAGGCTAGAGAAGTTCCTTTGGTCAAGCCGATTAGGGAATTGATTAAGGTTGGAGTCGCCACAACGGCCGCATTTGGAATAATCACGCGACGATAAACTTGCGCTCGGGTCATCCCCAGACTGCGTGCCGCCTCAATCTCACCAGGATTGACTGAGAGAATGGCTGCACGAATGGTTTCACTAGCATAAGCTGCTTCATTAAAGGCAAAGGCGACAATTGCAAAAGCAGCGGCTGGAATCGCATTGATATTGAAACCAGTTCCCCATTGCTGATTGAGAGCTTTCAAAGCCAAAGGAATTCCGTAGTAGGTCAACATGAGTTGCACCAAAATCGGTGTCCCTTTTAAGAAGCTAACAAAGAAGGCCTGCAAGGGGTATAAAATTTTGACACGATTGATCTTCACAATGGCAAAAAGAAGCGCCAAAACCAAGCCAAAAAGAGCACCACCAATGGTCAACATAATCGTTATTGGAAGTTGTTGGACAATTCTCGGGATTCCATCAAAGACCGAACGCAAGCTAAAAAGCTTGCCATCCGGAATCAATTGCATCAAGTTTTGGTACCAATCTGATGCTAAAATCGTTGTAACATTCATAAAAACATCCTCTCCTGATAATGATTCATTCTACCATACTTTTGCCGTCAATGAAATTATTTGCTACGGTCAGGTACAGACTTTGTCTACCTACTAGTTTATCATACTTTGAAACAGGGAGGTTATATATTTTATCTATCAAAGAGATAGATAAAAACTATTTCAATCCCAATTCTTCATAAGCTTTTCGATAACCGATTTGCTTAACAGTTCCATTTTCTACTAAAATGGGGCGTTTTAACAACATACCGTCGCTTGCTAGCAACTCAGCTGCTTCTTGGTTTGACAGACTTCCTACCTTATCTTTCAGCCCCAATTCACGGTATTTGATCCCACTGGTGTTGAAAAATTGCTTCAACTCAAAACCCGAGGTTTCTAGCCAATTTAAAATGACTTCTTGGCTAGGTGTTTCTTCAACGATATGGATGGCTTTATAGTCCACACCGAGTTGGTTTAATTCTTGTTTTGCTTTTTTACAAGTTGAACATTTTGGATATTCGATAAATTCTAACATGTCTTTCACTTTCTATTTTATATCTTTAAAATCTGCGCCTTCATGCTCCAAGAGCCAAGCTTTCTTTTCCACTCCTGCAGCATAACCTGTCAGACGCTTGCCAGCTCCCAGCACCCGATGACAAGGTACTAGGATAGACCACGGATTGCGTCCCACTGCCCCACCAATTGCTTGAGCAGAATCCACTTGTAGCTCTTGGGCTATTTGTCCATAGGTCACTGTCTGACCATAAGGAATTCCCTGTAGATAGGACCAAACTCGCTTTTCAAAATCCGTTCCGATTGGAGCCAAGGGCAAGTCGGATAAATCCTGAGACTTGCCTTTAAAGTAATCATCTAAGCAAGCAATAACTGGATCTAAAATTGGATGACTAACAACTGCTTCTATCGTCTCATCTCCTAGTCCTCTCTCAAAATGCTTCTGCTCCTGCACCCAAATGCCATACAGATATTGCTCGTCGGCAACCAAAGACAAGGTTCCTATTGGCGAAAAGTAGAGCATTTTTACGTACATCTTTTGCATTATTTCTTTAATTTTTGATAGGCCAAGCGTTCGCCATCAACAGGCACTTTACCAACCTGTTTAAAACCAAGTTTTTCAAAAATATGCTGCATGACCTTGTTTGCAACATGCGTATCTGAGCGAAAATCTAGATAGTCAAAACCTTCAATCAAGCCCTCTAAGAAGGTTTGAGCAACGCCCTGTCCCTGTACATCTGCTGCCACAGCAATACGGTGAAAGACTAGGTACTCTGACTCCCCAGCTTGCCAGTTTCCTTCATAAATGGCTTCATAGGCTGCCTCTGGACTCTTGGTCACAGCTGCATAAGCTAGTAATTCTCCCTCTTCCAAGGCTACATAGGCTTGACCTGAGATAATATCCTCAATAATAATATCAGCATTTGGATAACCATTTTGCCACTGGTCACTACCAGCATCTGCTAAACATTTTTTAGCATCCTCCATCACCTGCATGATGGTATCTACTTCATTTGGAAAAGCTAAACGAATTTCCATCTTTTCTCCTCATTTCTGACTAGTTTCTCCCATCATAGCATAATTTAAGCCTTTTCACAAGCAGTTAAAACTTGACTTTCTGTTTTTGTTATTTTATAATCTAGTTATCAAAACTAGATAAAAAGGAGTTGCAAATGAAAACTACCTTTTCCTACCCAAAATGGGCAGAAATTCCAAACATTGACCTCTATCTGGACCAGGTTTTACTCTATGTCAATCAGGTCTGCGCCCCTATCTCTCTTGATAAAGACAAGGGCCTGACAGCATCTATGGTCAATAATTATGTGAAACATGGTTACCTGACAAAACCTGATAAGAAAAAATACCAACGCCAACAGATTGCCCGTTTGATTGCTATCACAACCCTCAAGTCTGTCTTTTCTATTCAAGAAATAGCTCAGACACTTAATACTCTCCAAACTCAAGCAAGTTCAGACCAACTCTACGATGCTTTTGTGGACTACATGAACCAAGGAATTGACCCAGCTAACCCCATTATCCAAACCAGCTGCCAAACCGTTAAACTCTATCATCAAACCCTAGCCTTAATCGATCATACTCAAGAGGAGGTAATCCAATGAACACTAGTCTTAAACTCAGCAAACAACTCAGTTTCGGAGAAGAGATTGCTAATAGTGTGACCCATGCCGTAGGTGCAGTCATCATGCTCATCTTACTGCCTATTTCATCAACCTATAGTTATGAGACACACGGATTTTTATCCTCTATCGGCGTTTCCATTTTCGTTATTAGTCTCTTTCTCATGTTCCTATCATCCACCATTTATCACTCTATGGCCTATGGTTCGACCCACAAATATGTCTTGCGAATCATTGACCATTCTATGATTTATGTTGCTATTGCTGGCTCTTATACACCTGTCGTACTGACTTTGATGAATAACTGGTTTGGCTATCTGATTATTGCTATCCAGTGGGGAACGACCATCTTTGGTATTCTCTATAAAATCTTTGCTAAAAAAGTCAATGAGAAATTTAGCCTTGCTCTTTACCTGATTATGGGCTGGTTGGTTCTGGCTATCATTCCTGCCATTATCAGTCAAACAACGCCAATTTTCTGGAGTCTCATGGTAACTGGCGGACTCTGTTATACAGTTGGAGCTGGATTTTACGCCAAGAAAAAACCTTATTTCCACATGATTTGGCATCTCTTTATCCTAGCAGCATCTGCCCTCCAATACATTGCCATTGTTTATTATATGTAAAAAAGTTGAGAATTTTTTCTCAACTTTTTTCTTTACACATATTGATAAAGTACTGGTGCAAGCTTACATCATCAGTCAATTCTGGATGAAAGGAAGTTACCAGCATATTTTTTTCTTGGGCTGCAACGATTTGATTGTCAACTGTTGCTAGAATTTCTACATCTTCTCCAACACTACTGATAATCGGCCCGCGAATAAAGGTCATCGGAATCTTGCCAACTCCCTTACATTCTGCTTCCGTATAGAAACTTCCTAGTTGGCGCCCATAGGCATTGCGCTTGACTACCATATCCATAGTTCCTAGATGACTCTCTTCCTGAGAAGTAATTTCCTTAGCCAGCAAAATTAAACCTGCACAGGTCCCAAACACTGGTAAGCCAGATAGAATGGCTTCTCGAATGGGAATCAGCATGTCCTGCTCACGTAAGAGCTTGCCCATGGTTGTAGATTCTCCACCAGGTAATATCAATCCCGACAAATCACTCTGATGTTTCTGAAAATCATCTAGATTTCTGATTTCAACACTCTCGACACCTAATTGATCTAGCACTTTTGCATGTTCTGCAAAGGCACCTTGCAAGGCCAATATTCCAATTTTCATCTATTTTCCTCGCTCAGCCATGAGGATTTGGATTTCATTTTCATTAATACCCACCATGGCTTCTCCTAAATCTTCAGAAATTTGAGCCAGGATTTGAGGATTTCGGAAGTTAGTCACAGCCTTAACAATAGCACTCGCTCGTTTAACAGGATCTCCTGACTTGAAAATACCTGAACCGACAAAGACGCCCTCTGCCCCTAATTGCATCATCAGCGCAGCATCTGCTGGTGTTGCAACACCTCCAGCAGCAAAGTTTACAACTGGCAATTTTCCATGCTCATGGACGTATTGAACCAATTCTACAGGGACTTGTAAGTCCTTAGCAGCAACATAAAGTTCGTCCACACGTAGATTTTGAATGCGGCGAATTTCCTGATTCATCATACGCATATGACGAACAGCTTGGACGATATCCCCCGTACCTGGTTCTCCTTTTGTACGAATCATAGAAGCACCTTCAGCGATACGACGCAAGGCTTCACCCAAGTCCTTAGCCCCACATACAAAAGGAACTTGGAATTCTTTCTTATCCACGTGGAAACGGTCGTCAGCTGGAGATAGAACTTCACTCTCATCGATATAGTCAATTTCGATAGCCTCTAAAATCTGAGCTTCAACAAAATGCCCAATTCTGACCTTGGCCATTACTGGAATGCTAACCGCTTCTTGGATTTCCTTAATCATCTTTGGATCACTCATACGTGAAACCCCACCAGCTGCACGAATATCAGCTGGAATCCGCTCCAAGGCCATCACAGCTGCCGCACCAGCAGCTTCTGCAATACGGGCCTGTTCAGGGTTCTGAACGTCCATGATAACCCCACCTTTAAGCATCTGTGCCAAGTTTTTATTTAGTTCATAACGATTTTCAGTCATTTCTTTATCCTCATCATTTGTATTGGTAGCTACCATTTCATTTTAAGTTAGATTAAAATGAAGTACAAGATAAAAAAAACGTAATTGTGTGGGTACAGATTGGCTAAAAAAACTATCTGACCTTAGCTTAAGGCCAGATAGTTCATCAAATTTTATTTTTCAGCTGTAAGGGCAGCCATTGTGATGTAGTTATATGGTTTGTTGAAGTGTGGCAAGAAGAATAGGTCTGTCAATGCCAATTTATCAATTGTCACATGCTCTTGGATAGCAAGTGAGAACATGTGGATTCCCATGCTGATTGCAGAATCGTGTGAAACCATTTGTGCACCAAGAATTTCACGGCTATCTTTGTCAAAGACAATCTTGATGGCAACTTCATGGTTGTCATGCTTCATAAATTCTGGTTTTTGAAGATCGTTAAAGCCTGTTTCAGTTGCATTGTAACCAGCAGCTTTCGCTTTTTCAAGAGTCAAACCAGTTGAAACCATGTGAAGACCGTAGATTGAGATACCGTTTGATCCTTGAACACCGATTCCTTCCAATTCATGTCCACATGCGTTATATGCACCAACGATACCAGTACGAACAGCGTTTGAAGCAAGCGCGATGTAGCTAGTGTCTTTACGAGCGTTGTCATAAACAGTCGCACAGTCACCTACTGCGTAAACGCCTGGGATAGATGTTTCTTGTTTTTTGTCTACAAGGAAGGCACCGTTACGGAATAGTTCAATTTTTCCATCAGCAAGGGCTGTGTTTGGACGGAAACCAACTGCAAGGATAACCATATCCACATCAAAAGTTTCTTTATCAGTAATCAAGCGTTCAACTTTACCGTCACCCTCGATTGCTTTAACAGTTTGACCAAGCGCCAAGCGGATGTTGTGGTCTTCCAAGTTCTTCGCCATCATTTGTGTGAAGTCTTTGTCATAGTAACCGTTCAAAACAGTATCAACGATATCAACAAGGACAACTTCTTTTCCAAGACGTTCAAAGGCTTCAGCAAGTTCAACACCGATATAACCACCACCAACAACGGCGATTCGGTCAAGGTGTTGACTCTTATCAGACAATTTGTGAATCACTTCTTCAGCGTTTTGGTACAATTTCACAAATTGTACGTTTTCAAGAGTTGCTTTAAATTCACGGTTTCCTTTAACAATTTCAACACCTTCGATTGGTGGCAAGATTGGTGTAGAACCTGTAGCGAAAATCAATTTTTCATATGATTCTTTGTGCTCTTTTCCTTCAACTTCCGCTGTAACTACTTTGTTATCATAGTCTATTGAAAGAACTGGTGAATTCATGTATACCTTAGCACCTTTAGCTTCCAATTTTTCTTTATCAGAATAGAACAAGCCTTCAGCACCGTCAATTTGTTCACCAATCCAGAGGGCCATTCCACATCCTAGGAAAGAAATGTTAGAGTTTTGGTCAAATACAACGATTTCGTTCTCATTTCCAAAGTTATCCAACATAGTGTTAATACATGCTGTACCAGCGTGGTTAGCACCAACTACAACGATTTTACTCATAGAAAAATTCCTACCTTCAATTTTAAATTTACCTTTCTAGTATAACATTTACTGTTAGCGTTTACAAGAGTTTAGCTAATTTTCCCGTTTTTTTTGTAAAAAAATGTAAATAATCTGTATTTTATCAGTCTTTCTTACAATTACTCTTTATTTTCTGAGCATATTTCTTGACAAGTTTACAAATTTTATTTGTGAAAACGCTGACTTTATGGTATGCTAGTATCATGAAAAGAAAATGTAAGGGGTTAAATTTAATATAAATTTACTATATTTCAGTCTTCTTTTCATAAAAGAAAGGAGTTGGTAGCTTGCCTCTTAGTTCACATTCCGAACGGCTAATGGGGACTACTATCACTATTTCATTAGTAGATGAGCGAGCCGATAGCTTGATCCAGAAATCCTTTGATTTACTCAGAGAGCTCGAATACCGCTTCAATGCCAATAGCCAAGAATCTGAGTTGATGGAAATCAATCATCAAGCTGGAATAGCCCCCGTCAAGGTTCATCCAGACCTGTTCGAACTGATTTCACTTGGATTAGAGCATAGCCTAGCGCCATCTAGCCATCTCAATATCAGCATTGGTCCCTTGATTCAAACCTGGCGTATCGGTTTTTCAGATGCCAAAGTTGCCCAGCCTCAAGAAATCGAATCAATTCTCCCTTTAATCAATCCTCATTATATCGAGTTAGATTCTTCTACTTCTACTGTGTTTCTAAAACAGAAAGGAATGAAGATAGACCTAGGTTGTTTAGCCAAGGGTTATAGTGCGGATAAAGTTGCTCAATTTCTGAGAAAAGAGGGAGTGACATCTGCCTTGATCAATCTGGGAGGGAATATCCTGACTATTGGAAAAAATCAGGCAAGAGGGGATCAGCCTTGGCAAATTGGGATTCAAGACCCAGCCAATCCGAGGGGAAATCACTTAATGACCATCCCTGTTGTCAATAAATCTGTCGTGACTTCAGGCATTTATGAACGTCACCTGACTGTCGATGGAAAAGATTACCATCATATTTTTGACAGCCAAACAGGATATCCTGTTGAAACGGAACTAGCGAGTCTAACAATCATCTCTGATAAATCAGTTGATGGTGAAATCTGGACAACTCGTCTATTTGGAGAAAGACCTGCTTCTATCCTCTGGCAAGTCGAAAGTTTGGAGGGCATCGAAGCTATCCTCATCGATAAGGAAGGTCACCTAAGCTGTTCTTCAGGAATTCCTACTCTATAGAAACAAATGTTTCAATGGAGTTTTAAAATTGTATTATGTAAAAAGAGAAAGGAAATCTCATGTTAAAACTTATTGCTATTGTTGGAACAAATTCAAAACGTTCTACAAACCGCCAATTGCTTCAATACATGCAAAAACACTTTGCTGAAAAAGCTGAAATTGAACTTGTTGAAATTAAAGACATTCCTGTCTTCAACAAACCAGCTGACAAGCAAGTACCTGCTGAAATTTTAGAAATTGCTGCTAAAATTGAAGAGGCAGATGGCGTTATTATTGGTACTCCTGAGTATGACCACTCTATCCCAGCTGTTTTGATGAGCGCTCTTGCTTGGTTGTCTTATGGTATCTATCCACTTTTGAACAAACCAATCATGATTACAGGTGCTTCATATGGTACGCTTGGTTCATCACGTGCCCAATTACAACTTCGCCAAATCTTGAATGCCCCAGAAATCAAAGCAAGTGTCCTTCCAGATGAATTCTTGCTTTCACATTCTCTTCAAGCCTTCAATCCAAGTGGAGTTCTAGTGGATCTTGATGTTATCAAAAAATTAGATGCCACTTTTGACGACTTCCGTATCTTTGTAAAAATTACAGAAAAATTGCGCAACGCACAAGCCCTACTTCGCAAAGATGCTGAAGACTTTGACTGGGAAAATTTGTAAGATAGGAGACCAAAAAGAATGAAATTTATTGGACTTGTAGGATCAAACTACGATCAATCATATAACCGTAAACTCTTGGAATTCATCCGTCGTCACTTCAAACTCAAATTTGAATTAGAAGTTCTCGAAATTGATGAAGTTCCAATGTTTAACCAAGACGAAAAATGGGACGAAAGCTTCCAATTGCGTCTCTTGTATAACAGAATTACGCGTGCTGATGGTGTCATTATTGCTACTCCTGAGCACAACCACACAATCTCAGCTTCTCTTAAATCAGTTCTTGAATGGCTTTCATACGAGGTTCATCCATTTGAAAACAAACCAGTCATGATTGTGGGAGCTTCTTACTACGACCAAGGTACTTCTCGTGCCCAAGTTCACCTTCGTAAGATTCTTGACGCTCCAGGTGTCAATGCCTACACTCTTCCAGGAAATGAATTCCTTCTTGGTAAAGCTAAAGAAGCTTTTGATGTTAATGGAAATATCACGAATGAAGGAACTGTTAATTTCCTTGAAACATGCTTGGACAACTTTGTAAAATATGTGGGAGTCGTTTCAAAATTGAAAAAACCAAAACCAATTGAGCCAGAAGATTTATATTGTACAAATTCAATTGCAACTACTATCCAAGGTGTTGATCCAGATGATCCTGAATGGGTAGAAAAAGCTGCTGAACTTGTTGGAGCTGTTTCTGGAGATACTTACGTTAAATTAGACCACGGTATCTTGACAGTTAACCAACTTGACATGTTCTTGAAAGCAATGCCATTTGAATTGACATTTGCAGATGATAATAATCAATTCTTGTACTTTAATAACGCACACCAAGACCCAGATACAATGTTTGGTAAACGTGTCCGTGCTCAATCAGGAAATAGATTAGGAACAGTACACGGTACATTGCCAGATTCTAGAATGAAAAACGTTGAATGGGTTGTCGGCGTATTGCGTAACGGGGATCAAGAATATGTCCGTACAATTGTGCCGGGAACACCTGAAGGTGTTATTAATACCCATAATTACCAAGCAATGTACTATCCAGATGGTTCATATGCTGGAATTAATGAGATTATCTTTAATTTCCAACCATGGCTTGACTGGTACCTCAATACAACTGGTCAACGTCTAGTTGGTGGAAATGCTGCAGCTCCTGCTGGCGGACATGGTCACGGCAATGCAGATGCTACATCTGGAGCTTCTGATGCAGGTGATGCTGGAGGTCACGGTGGTGGCGCAGACGCTACATCTGGCGCAAGTAACTAATAATAGTTTTAGGAACCATTTTGGTTCCTTTTTAAGTGACAAAAGACCAGCAGTTTGTGTCTGCTAGTCTTTTGGTTATTATTTTATCTATCCTTATTAAAAGAAAGAATATTTATTATGAATTTGGGTCATCGAGACTACGGCCATGTAAACCTTTTTCACGTTGGACTTGACGTAGTTTCTCTGGTGTAACATCATTTCCTTCTTCGTCCACAATTTTGATCCCTTCGATGTGGTGACGAACAGTGCGACGATAACCTTCTATGTACTCCTCACGTAGTTTGGCTTGTTCTACTTTTTCTTCTGGGGTCAAGCCTTCTGTTTTTTTCTTTTTGGCAAGCTCGTTAATACGATCAATTTTTTTAGGATCCATGTTTCTCTCCTTTATGATAAGATTTAGTCCGTTTATCAAATTTTATTTAGTGTTAATTTGGTTAAAACGAGCAAGCTTAGCTGCTTTTTGAGTTAAATGAGACAAGATAGCCAAGCGATTTTGACGGACTGCTTCATTTTCAGCCATAACCATGGTATTCTCAAAGAATGCATCAATGACTGGGCTAAGAGCAAAGAGTTGTTTCAATTGTTGACTGGCAGATCCTGATAAAACGAGTGTTTCTACTGCTTCTGCCAAGGCTTTTTCTTGGTCATTTTCAAAGAGTGCTGAATCAACTGTAGCTACTCCTTCTGCCTTCTCAGCCAAGTTAAAGGCACGAGAAAGTGATTCAACAGAAGGTTTGAAGTCTTCTTCCTTACTTGCTTCTACGAGAGCACTTGCTGCTTCCAACATATCCGCCACAACAAAGTTTGATCCTGCAAGAACGGCTTCCTTGATATCTTTTGGAGTAGAACCCATCATCTTATCAACACGAGCCTTGATAAAATCCATAACCTCTGCCTTATTTTCATAAGTCAAGCTGTCAAATTTCAATGCATAAAGGCTATCTATCAGCTCGTCCATAGCAATGTGCCAACCAAAGGCATCCAAGATACGAACCACACCTTGCGTCGCACGACGAAGGGCATAAGGGTCATTAGAACCTGATGGAATCAAGCCTACTGAGAAGAAACTCAAAATCGTATCCAATTTGTCTGCAATGGCTAGAATGGCTCCAACCTTGCTCTCTGGAAGTTCTCCTTCGGCTGATGTAGGCATGTAGTGTTCACGAATAGCAGCTGCTACCGCTGGAGTTTCCCCAGCAAGAAGGGCATATTTTTCACCCATAATTCCTTGGAGTTCGTCAAACTCACCAACCATACCTGTCAACAAGTCAAACTTGTAAATGGCTGCTGCACGGGCTAGGTCAATCGTTTCATCCGCTGACAAACCAGCTTTTTCTGCCAAGAGAATAGCAATCTGACCAGTACGAATCATGTGTTCACGAAGGGAACCAATTTTCTCATGGAAGGTTACATTGTTTAATTTTTCAACAAGGTCTGAAATCACCAATTTTTGGTCTTCACGCCAGAAGAATTCACCGTCTTCTAAGCGAGCTACTAAGACTTTTTCATTTCCTTTAATGACATTTTCCAAATACTCTGCGTTTCCGTTACGAACAGAAATGAAGTTTGGCAAGAGTTTACCGTCTTGATCACGAACAACAAAGTAACGTTGGTGTTCTTTCATTGAAGTCACCAAAACTTCTTCTGGAACTTCAAGGTATTTGGCATCAAAACTTCCCATAAAGGCAGTTGGGTATTCAACCAAGTTCAAGACTTCATTCAGCAAATCAGCATCAATTTCGATACGTACACCATGCTCAGTTTCGATTGCTTTGATTTGGTCAACAATCATTTGCTCACGTTCACGAGGATCCGCGATTACAAACTGCTTACGAAGGTCTTCTTCGTAGCTCAATGCTGACTGAATTTTGGTTTCTTTCCCCAAGAAACGATGACCACGGCTCACACGATCACCCTTAATATCAAGAAAATCCAAGTCAAACTCTTCTTCATCTAAAAGAACAGTTAAAGTGTGAACAGGGCGGATGTATTCAAAGGTGTTGTTAGCCCAGTGCATGCTGACAGGGAAAGTCAAGGACTTCAAGACATCCACAACACCTGGAACAATGGCTTCAACTGCTTGACCAATTTCTTCCTTAGTGACATAGACATATTCTTCACCCTTAATTTCACGGAATTCGATATCTTCAACAGTCAAGCCTTTTCCACGGACAAATCCTTGAGCTGCTTTTGTGAAGTTCCCATCACTATCCAAGGCAATTTTCTTTGCTGGCCCCTTAAAATCTTCAGTCAAATCAGACTGTTTATCTGCAAGACCAGTCACACGAACAGCTAAACGACGTGGTGTCGAGAAGGTTTGAACAGCTTCAAAAGACAGGCGATTTTCCTTGAGGAAGGCTGACATTTTTTCGCCTAGTTGTTTTTCACTTGGTGTGACAACATAGGCTGGTAATTCTTCAAGACCGAGTTCTACTAATAAGTTTTTTGTCATGTTTTTTCTCCGAAAAATATCTTTTTATTTTCCAGTTTGCCTTATGTGATTGGCACGCAAGCAATCAACTTCGTTGTTTCATTGCTAAAATTGGAGCCAAAAGTCTCCAATTTTGCCTAGTATCCTTAGCTTCACTAAGGATACCTTCATCACTGCGGCAACTGGTTCAGGGCTCACACTGTTCGCCCATTTTCGTAATTTGTCACTTTCTTTATTCTGCGTCTTCTGCTAGGAGTTTAGCTCGTGTTGCTTCATCCAAAAGCGGGTAGCCTAGGCGTTTTCGTTCTGCGACAAAGGTTTTAGCTACGACACGGGCCAAGTTACGGATACGGGCGATATAGCCTGCGCGTTCGGTTACAGATACGGCACCACGCGCATCAAGTAGGTTAAAGGTATGTGAACATTTGAGAACATAGTCATAGGCAGGGTGAACCAAACCTTCTTCCAAAGCACGACCAGCTTCTTTTTCAAACTTATCAAAGTTTTCCAGCAACATTTCTTGGTCAGAAATTTCAAATGAATATTTTGAATGCTCGTACTCAGGCTGGATGAAGATTTCTCCGTATTTTACACCATCAGCCCATTCGATATCATAGACAGAATCCACTTCCTGAATATAAGAAGCTAAGCGTTCCAAACCATAAGTAACTTCCGCAGTCACAGGGCCAGTTGCCAATCCACCAACTTGTTGGAAATAAGTGAACTGAGTAATTTCCATCCCATCAAGCCAAACTTCCCAACCAAGACCAGCTGATCCAGTCGATGGATTTTCCCAATTGTCCTCAACGAAACGAATATCGTGTTCCAAAGGATTGATTCCCAATTTTTCCAAAGACTCAAGGTAAAGTTCTTGGATGTTTGATGGAGATGGCTTCATAACCACTTGAAATTGGTGGTGTTGGTAAAGACGGTTAGGATTTTCTCCGTAACGACCGTCAGCAGGTCGACGTGATGGCTCTACATACGCTGCATTCCATGGCTCAGGTCCGATAGCGCGAAGGAAAGTGTAAGGACTCATTGTTCCCGCACCTTTTTCATTATCATAAGCCTGCATAAGCATACAACCTTGGTCATTCCAAAATTGTTGCAAAGTCAAAATAATTTCTTGAAATGTTAATTTCTTAGACATTGTTTACTCCTTTAATTTATATTATCTTCTTAGATTTATTTTTCAAGCAACCAAGAAAAGGCTGGGTCCTGAAAAATATAACGTTTGGGAACAGTTTGTAAATTCTGATCGCTTTCATCTATTGTACCTAATTTCAAAGCACAGACTTCTGGTATATTTTCTTGAACAGTGAAAATTTGACTATGACAGTTCTGGCAGTAATAACGCTGTTTTCCTGGAGAAGAACTATAGGAAACAAGCTTTTCTTTTCCATGCAATACTAGCTTTTCACTGCTAACTTTAGCATTAACTGTATAGGCAGACGCAGTTGCTTTCCGACAAAATGAGCAATGACAAAAAACTAATTCCGATAATTCCTCATCTAGAGTGTAGGTCACTGCTTTACATAAACAAGATCCTTTAAGCATTATGCTCCTTTCTACTTAGGCATTAGACGAATTCAAAAAGAACCGAATTTCAACACCCAAGCCTTGCGACTAGGGGCGTCAGAAACGCGGTTCCACCCTAATTTATTACTTCATTGTTTTTAAAAATATTACAGAAAGCGCCAGTTCTTTATTTTGCCCTACTTGGCTCCCACTATCCCAAGTTCGCTTGAAGAACGCCATAAGACTTTCTTTCCTGCTGACTATTATATCAAAAATTAGCACAATGTACAATTCTTTTTATGATTTTCTAGAAATCCATATCATCAACTCGTGGAGCACCAGACTGAACAACAATTGTTTTTAAGGTTTCACGTTCCTTATGACTCAGTTCAATTCCAAAGCAATCAAGATTAGCCTGAATACGAGAAGCTGTGACAGATTTTGGAAGTGGTAAAAATCCTTCTGCTAAGCTCCAGGCCAAGGCTATCTGAGCAACCGATTTACCGTGATTTAACGCGATTTCTTGCACTTGCTTGCTATCAAACAGTTCTCCCTGACCAAAAGGGCCCCAAGCTTCCAATAAAATTCCTTTTTCTCGACAGTAATCTACCACTTCCTCTTGATACACACCTGGAGCCAAACGAACTTGATTGACCGCTGGAACGATAGTTGCTGTTTCAAGCAAGGCATCCAAATGATGGGGAAGGAAATTACTAACTCCAATAGCACGGATTTTGCCTTCTTGATAGAGGTCTTCCATAGCTCTCCAAACTTCTGAATTTCGGATTTTCCATTGGTTATTTTCTCTGAGCGGTTTTGGGTTCGGCCAATGAATCAAATACAAATCCAAATATTCCAAGCCCAGCTTCTCTAAAGACTCTTCAAAAGCCTGACGAGTTTGCTCATAGTTGTGATTTGTATTCCAGAGTTTGCTGGTTACAAAAATTTCCTCACGCGGAACGCCACTATCTTGAATGGCACGACCAACGCTTTCTTCATTTTTATAAATCGCTGCCGTATCGATATGGCGATAACCTACCTTTAAAGCCTCTAAAACTGCTTTGTAGGCAATCTCTCCATTTTCAGCTTTCCAGGTTCCAAATCCCAGTACTGGAATTGTAACACCATTGTTTAAAGTATAAGATTTCATTATTTTTCCTTTCTATGAGAAGAAAATCCAAAGAGCCAAATTTTCAAGGAAAACTTTTCTCTTTAGATTTTGTGTATTATTGATTGCGGTCGTAATAGAGCTGATGAGCTTTAAGACGAGAGTCTAACAAATCTGGTACGGTAACAAAGTCATAACCTTGCCCTTTCAAATAGTCAATAACCTTCGGCAGAGCATTCACTGTTTCAGCATGGATATCATGCATGAGAATAATAGAACCATTCTTGACTTCACGCTGAATTTCTGTCAAAATAGATGCTTCATTTTTACTCTTCCAGTCCAGACTATCTACATCCCACATAATAAAACTCAAATCTAAGCTATTGCGAATGTCGTCTGTAATGGCTCCATAAGGTGGACGCATGAGTTTGGAACTAGAACCCAACACTTTAGTTAGCGCATCCTCAGTATCAGTAATTTGTTTTTTAGCTTCATCAAGGGAAAGTTTTGAAAGCACTGGATGACTCCAACTATGGTTTCCAATGACATGTCCATCCGATTTCATGCGTTTCAAAATCTCTTCATTACCAGAAACATTCTTACCTAAAACAAAGAAAGTTGCCTTGATACCATACTTGGAAAGAGTATCTAATGCTTGATTTGTCGTCGTAGGATTTGGTCCATCATCAAAAGTCAAGGCCACTACTTTACGATTTTTCTTTTCATAATAAGCCTTATATAGCTCTGCATCCTTATCTAATAGATAAGAGGACTGAATAACTTCAAAGAAACTAGATACTGGCAAGGCAATCTCGTCTAGATTTTCAACTGACTGACTTGGATAAAGGATAATCTGACTATCCTTGTAATCAAAATTCCATGCAGACAAGTCTTGGTCAGAGAAGCCTTTAACAACTTGATCGATCTTTTCTTGCTCCAATTTCTTATCCTGTAAAAAAGAAGTCAGTTCTTTTATCAGTTTCTCTTTGGCCTTACTAGCATCTGAAAATAATTGATCAAGTGTAAAAGGTTTACCATCTTCTGTCAAATGTACTTTTGCCAGACTAGTTTTTTCAGTCTCTTCAACTTTTGAAGAAGTTAAATCATAGACTTGTTTCACCACACTTCGGTTGACAATCCCTTTTAAAGTTGAATCCTGTTTCTCCGTATAATAAAAAACCAGATTTTCCTTATCCTCTAGATTGTCTTTAATATCCTGTGTCATGATTCCCTTTATAGACGAAATCACTTGCTCCCCTTGGAGAGGATAATAGGCAATTACTTCGGCTTGTCCCTTACGAAAATGATCTTTCTGATTTCCCTCACTCAATTGATTATCTTTATCATTTTTTAAAGACTCAATTTTTTGTTCGAAACTTTGCTTTGTATATACTTTGTATCCAATCATTGAACCAAGGACACAAATACTTACCGAAAAGATAGCTACCAGGGCTATTAAACCGATTCTCTTTTTATCGTGCTCAACACGTTTTGCTCTACTTTTATCCATAGAGATATCATATCAAATTCAGGCTATAATTTCAATTATTTTAGAGGAAATAGTATATTAAAAAGAGGGGAACTCCCTCTTAAAATCTTATTTTACTGCTTCTTTCAAAGCATCTACCTTGTCCAAACGTTCCCATGGAAGGTCAATATCTGTACGTCCCATGTGTCCATAAGCCGCTGTTTGACGGTAAATTGGACGCTTGAGGTCCAGCATTTGGATAATTCCTGCAGGGCGAAGGTCAAAGATTTGACGGGCTGCTTTTTCAAGCTTGCTTTCGGCTACTGTTCCTGTACCAAAGGTATCGATACGAACAGAGACAGGCTGCGCAACACCGATGGCATAGGCCAATTGCACTTCTGCTTTCTTAGCAAGGCCTGCTGCAACGATATTCTTGGCAATATAACGAGCCGCATAAGAGGCTGAACGGTCCACCTTAGTCGCATCTTTACCAGAGAAGGCACCACCACCGTGACGAGAGTAGCCACCATAAGTATCTACGATGATCTTACGACCAGTCAAACCTGAGTCCCCTTGCGGTCCACCGATTACAAAACGACCAGTAGGATTGATGAAGAATTTGGTTTGCTCATCCAAGTAAGAGGCTGGAATAACCTCTTTGATAACCTTATTAATGACATCATTGTGAATTTGTTCGTTGCTGACTTCTGGATCGTGCTGAGTTGAAATAACAACTGTGTCCACACGTACTGGACGGTCATTTTCATCATACTCAACCGTAACTTGTGATTTAGCATCTGGGCGAAGATAGCTAATTTCCCCAGACTTACGAAGTTCTGCCAGACGACGAACCAATTTATGACTGAGTGAAATTGGTAAAGGCATGAGCTCTTCTGTTTCATCCACTGCAAAGCCAAACATGAGACCTTGGTCTCCAGCACCAATCAAGTCCAGCGGATCTTGATCTGCATTTCCACGAACCTCCAAGGCTTCATTAACACCTTGGGCAATGTCAGGAGATTGTTCCACCAAAGATGGATGTACTCCTACAGTCTCTGCAGAAAATCCATACTCGGTATTGGTATAGCCAATCTCTGCAATGGTATCACGAACCACACGGTTAATATCCACATAGGCATTTGTAGAAATTTCACCAAAAACGTGGACAGATCCAGTGTATACAGCTGTCTCAGCAGCAACGTGCGCCTCTGGATCCTTGGCTAAAATAGCATCCAAAATCGCATCTGAAATTTGGTCTGCAATCTTATCTGGATGCCCCTCAGATACAGATTCAGACGTGAATAATTTACGTTCTGACATAAAAATGTCCCCCCTTAAAAATAGTGTTATAGAGTTACAAAGTACTGATAGGAAATTTCTTAGTGCTGAATACCTACCATCTTATCGGGACTATATAACTCTTCCATTATACCATTTTTAGGCTCAATTTGCAGTCTTTAATGTAGTGTTTCTGTATAGATAGTTCGTTCTCATAAAACAAAAAGGATTTAATCCTGTTATATACAGAATTAAATCAAAATCTGAATTGCTTTTAACATTTTTTATACTCTCTAAAAGCACCTTTATAATACATAATCAGACCTAATATAGCAATAAATTTATGAATAATAGTATTTGATTCTAATAAAATGTTGATGACTATCCCAGTCATTATAAAACTAATTGCAATTATCAAACGCTGCTTCATTTGTACCTCAACTTTCTATTTCGTAGAAAAAAATTCAGTTCCTATCCAAAAGCCTATAATAGCTCCACCATGTCCTCCCAAAGCAACAATTCCTTCTCAAAGCATGAAAGTCCACCTTCAATGCTGGACAATATTACTTCAAATTGTCTCATCATTGTATCCATCATGGATATCTCCTTACATTTATATTAATTTTTTATCTTGTTACAAACTTGGTAAGTTTTTCTGCTCATTTTTCCTTATCTCGTTATACCAAAAGATATTAATCCTTGAGCTAGATTTTTACTCAATTCTCCATATGTGGCAATTTCTTTATAAAATGTCGCAACCTTTGGGCTCAATGATTTCTGACTATGAATCCCACTAACAGCCTTCTGACGAAGAGCTTCTGACAACTCCATGACAACTCTCTGCTCATTTTTTGTATTCTCTAATAGAGTTTTATAACGTAATAAAATATCTCGTTCATTTTTATGAATCTCTGTATCTAAAATCAAATTGTAAACCTTATTGAGAATTTCTTCTGTTCTCTTATCCATAAATTATCCTCTATAACCTGAAAGACAATAGCTCCTACCCAATGATGATATCCAACCATTAGCCATGACATCTTTAGTTAACTCAAAACCACACTTAGTTACAATATCCCCATTCTCAATTTGGAAATTAACAGATGAAACATTGTCAAAACATGTAATGAGGCTAAAAAGTATCGTCATCACAACCTTATAAAGTTCCCTTTTGGTTTATTCCTTTTAAACCTATACAAATCAATAGTAGAGTGGCTATGATATCAACAATATCTGGTGACTTTAGTAAAGACAAGACTCCTAGAGAAATAATGTAAAATATACTAATTACTTTTCTCATTATCTATAAAAACTATCTGCCGCTAGCCCGCCTGTTGAAATCGCAAATGCAACACCAACAGGACCAGTAAATGCAGTTAAACCTAAATAAATTGACATACCAACTAATACTACACAAGTAGGATTTAATCCACCAGAGTACTCTTGTAAATCACTGTTTTTTAGAATTGAAAACTAACTCATTGAACTATTCATTGTACATCCTCTCTTTTTATCAAATTCGCATAGCTGTAGCACCACATATAATCGCAGCTCCAGCTAGAAAAATCCTATTTCAGTCATCCCTGCCATACCTGAAATACATGCCAAATCATTTTTACCTCCTTCAACACAACAAACAATAGAAAGAGCATCAGCTTTGAACACATTAACTTGTTCTATTGTTTTTGTATCCATGATGAATATCTCGTATATAATAGAAATCTTTTGTCAGATTATAACCTTGACAAGTTCAGTATAGCAGAACAAAATCGATTTTTACCACAAAGTATTTAAATGTTGCTAACTCCACTTATCTTCAAATTTAAATAGACACATTATCGGAGTTATCAAAAAGTCTTGAAAAAGTCCAGAATGATTATAATCTGATTACCCAAAATATGATTTAGACATAATTAGTTAATATCATTCTGCATTACTAGTTTAATTTGATACAGTGCAAATCGAAAAATTAATAGCAATAATAAAAAGCCATTTCCAAAAAACAAGAAATACATTGCTAAATCACTCTTTAAATAGTATAGAAACCAAATAAGCATCCAAAGTATGCTCATTTTTATAAAGATATTACTTACTATCCATTCAATCTTTAGCAAGAGATAATTAACTATGTTCATTATAACAATCTCCATATTTCCATCCTCATCATATCTATAGCTCAATCACTTTACTACTATGTCTCAAAATAATTTATTATTATATACTATAAGTAAAACTCTAACTCATTCTTTTTTTGAAATATGTAATTCGATATTATTCGAGGAAATAATGTATCCTACTGTGAATAATACTACAAATATATGAGTATAAAATAATACAGATGACGACTTATAACCATCTATAACGACAAAAATAATTGATAATAGTAACAGAAAAAATGTAGGTGCTAAAATCTTTTTAATAAATTGCTTGTATCGATTAAAGCATAGTTCAAAACTAATGTTTCCTCTCTTCTTATTATGCGTTAATAAGTGAATCAGCAACTCAAAAAACACACTACCTACAGAAAGAACTAAAACTTCGCTTATTGGAACATTTAGAACTATTCCAATCGCACCTATTATAAAAAAAGATATAAAAAGAGCTAAAATTAACCTAAATTCACCACTTTCCATCAACTAACCCCTTTTCTATAAAAATCTAGCGATAGCCCATATAGCTGTGCAATATTGTGCTCATAAAACACCTCCAGCCTAAGTTCCAGCTCTTGGTGCAACCAAACTACCAATCATTGCTCCTGCTAATGTGCAAACTTCCCCTGCACTAGCTGTTCCTCCCTCAATACTAGCCAACATTTGGGTATCCAAAACATCAAATTGAATCGTTGTCTTTGTTTCCATGGGGAATACCTCCATATTAATTTTTATTATTTTTGTCGGATTGCAATTTTGACAAGTTCAGTATAGCAGAACAACAGAGATTTTTACCGCTAAGTCTTAAAATGTACGATTTTCATCACGAAACGTATTTTTTCATGATTTGTAACCTTTCAAGATTAAAAATAAATCATTTTAAAATTTATTCCACAAATCGCTGCTAGATATTGTGAAGTCGTCACTCTAGCTTTTTTGCCCAGTTTTATTGTTATGACTATTTCCTAACTCATTTACAGGAACTAGCTAAAAAATAATGTATATAAAGTCATAACAAAAGAGTCCCCCTTAAAATATTCTATAGAATATTTTAAGGGGGACTCTTTTAAAGTTCTATTTCCAAGATCTGTGTAAAGACATAATTTTTACTTGTTGTTTTCAAACACACATTTGGATAAGATTTTAAAATTCTCCGAACATTGGCCAAGCCTATACCCCGACCTACTCCTTTTGAAGAATTATCACGCTTGAATATATCTCTCAATTCTATCTCTCTTTCCAAGGTAGAATTTTTTACAATCATGACTAATTTATTCCATTCTGTATCCTCAAGAAAACAAACTGCTATTCCTCCTTCTGCTGCGGACTCTATAGCATTATCTAACAAGATAGAAGTAATTGTTAAGAAGTCAATTTGTTCCATATTTCTTATAGAGAACTGTTCACCAATCTCCAGGGAAACTGGAACAGACAAGTTTTGGGCCTCCGATAACTTAGATAATAGTAAACTCTTTAGCGCCAAATCATTGATATTTCTTAGATGTGCTACATCAAAACGCTTGCCTTTTAATTTTTCACCAGAATTTTTCAAAACACTATCATAAACTTGAGAAACCAGATTAATATCTTTTTGATCTATACCTATTTTTAAGCTCGATAAAATATTAGCATAATCATGTCTAAAGCTTCTAATTTCTTGATACAGCCCCTCAACTTGTTGACTATAATTACTAAGATTTTGCAATTGAATTTCTTTTTGTAGAACGACTTTCTCCTGTAGTTCTTGAAGTAATCTTCTATCCAAGAGATTAACAAAACAAATAAACAATAAAAAGTAAACTGCTGTCCATAATTCTTTATAATCCAACATTCTATCCCAACTTACTTTATCACTGTAGTTTATATAAGATGGTAAGATAAAATAGGCTAGCATTAAAATATCTGCAGTAATTAAAATAAATTTTGTCTTTCTATCCAAGTTCTTTATTTTTAAATGACTAAAATTATATCGAAAGAGACTAATAAGAAAAAACACAATAATTTCAGCTAATAAAGAGAAAATCATTGTTCCTAGATTAGTTTCATATAGTCTATACAATATTGGAATCTTAGAAATTATAAAGTAACCTAAAAAATTTCTGATGACATCCCAAAATCCAAGTGGAAATAATGAGTAAAAAAGTAATAAAGAGACCTTACTTCTTAATTCACCAATAGACAAAGTATACAAGATAAAAAAAGTAGGATAAATCAATAATGACCCAAGAAAGTAAAATTCAGTTGATTTAAATAAAACAATAAATAGGAATGATAAAAGATGGAACAGAATAATGGACATTACTACTTTTTTTAGATTTAATTTCTCACCTACAACCTTAGTATGGATACATAACAATAGAAAAACACCTATAATATTTAGAAAAAATATCATCTAAATCTCCTTAGTCATGAAGTCTTTCGATAGCTTTCATAAGTGGACGAATTTTTAATCTAGAGACAATACAAGAGGACCCGTTCTGAAAATGAACTAACCGATTTTCTTTATCAATTAAAGATATATTATAAGGATTTACGATAAATGATCTATGACATTGAAATAAACGTGGTTCCTGTTTAAGAATATCTGACAATTGTCCATAAAATTCAACTATGTCTCGTTTTGAATAGAGTGTCAACTTATGGGCTATTGACGATGTCTCAATATACAATAAATCTTTAAAAGGGACTTGAATTTGAGCTTTGGATCCTGTAAATATAAAAGAGTCCTCAGATACTGTTCTTCTTTGATTATCGCTAACACTTGAAATAACATTTTCAATTCGTTTGATAAATAATGGTTCAGGTAATTCTTTATCAATGAAATCAATAGCTGATACTAAATATTCAAAAGATACAGGCATAAACTCAGAATGTGATGTTACAAAAGCAATCGCTGCTTGGGAATCAAGTTTTCTAATTTCTCTAGCAACGTCTAGTCCTCTTTTGTCATCATCTTTTATTTCAATATCAAGAAAAAATAATTGATGACTTCCTCTCTCTGAAATGTCCTCTAAAAGCTGTTGAGGTTTTCCATAAACCTCAAAATGCCTATACTCAATCTTATTATCCACCAAAATTTTTTTGACAATATTTTCAATTCTAGTCTGTTGTAAAAAATTATCTTCTAGTATAAAAATATTCACTACTTCACTCCTATATATTTTTCCACTGATTTTTTAATATTGTAAAGTGTCTTCTAGAACAAGCGATGTCTGATACTCTATCATCCATAAACATAATCGTTCTTGTCTCATGATTAAATCCTGCTATTTTATGTTTATTCACAAGAAATTTTCTATGGCATCTAATAAGTTCTTCTGAACTTTCCTCTTCAATTTTAGCTAGTGAGGTTGAAGCTTCAAAATTCCCTTCGGCTGTTACAAAAAGAACAGCATGAGCTTTTGTTGGGTGAGTTGTAACATAATAAATTTTAGAGAGTGGTACCTTTACGATAGCTCTATCTTGATATAAAATGTAGTCTTTCATATTTAGCCTCCTTCTATCAGTTTAATCTTATCAGAATGATGGAAATTAAATTATAAAAATCTCAAATGGTTTCTATACTATCTCAAATGGTAAAAATTTTCTTAATTTAGACATTTCATGATAAAATAGATACTTTTTAGTATCTCAATAATATTAATCTTTCTTCATTTGATAAACTAATTTCTAATGAAAGGAAAGCTATGAAGGCAATTCAAATTTTACACTACTCTTTATTTGGCTATATTTTATCTCTGTATTTAAAATATTATTTCTTAAAAAAAACATTCAAAAATACAAAAATTCTACAAGGGCATAAGATTAACCACAAATATAAATCTTCTACTTATTTTATCATAAAATCAAGGTCCCTAACATCTAAAAAAATGAAACTCTATTTAAAATCTATCCAATTTAGTTCAAAAAAATCAGAAGTCATCATCATAGGCAGTCAGATTGATTATGATGAGCTTTACCGAAACCACTATAGTGTGTTTGGTGTTATAGACATAACTAATAATAAATCATTAAAATATATTAAAGAAAAAATTCATTTTTACTTGGAAGAGCTCTATGAATTTAAGAAGGATAAGAGTGATTAAGTCTATGAAATAAAGTTTCAAGTCTTATAACTTTATATCCGTAATCACCTATCCATTAATTTTGATTTCTTCCTCCATATGCTAGAGTTTGATATCAAATTTTAGTGTCATCTTAAAGTAGTCATATTTTGTCAGTCTTCTTTTTTCTGAATTATTGAAATTGATTAGAACCTCTACTATTTTATTGATATGAGCTAGTTTATTATGTGACTTTCAGTCACATAATAGAAAAAGTTGGAGCTCAGTACTCCAACTTTTTCTATTAAAATGTTTGGCGTTTTGCTTTACGCTCTGCACGACCACGTGCGCGATTTTCAGCGCGCTTGGTCTTGCGGCGTTTTTCATCAACCGCCCATTGAATTTTCTTCTTATAACCTGGTTTGACTTTTTTCTTTTTCTTTTTAACCAAACCAATCATTTCGATATCAAGTTTATCTTGTTTTTTCTCACGGTTGGCACGACGATCACGGTCATAAGTATCTTGAAATTCCCCGTCTTTGACCATTTTAGGAGTAAACTTGATTCCCAATTTCTCCAACTCACGGATATCCGAGTCATCACTGGGTTGGTAAAGGGTAATAGCTGTACCTGGTAGGCCATTTCTTCCAGTACGACCAACACGGTGAACAAAGAAAGATAAATCTTGCGGAATGGCATCATTGATGACATGGCTGACACCTTCAATGTCAATCCCACGCGCTGCCAAGTCTGTTGCGACAATGTACTCAAAATCCAGATTTTTCACCTGGTTCATGATACGCTTGCGTTCACGAGGGGCAATATCTCCATGAATCTTCGCTACCTTCAAGCCTTGAGCAGTCAGATATGAATGCAATTCATCAGCACGCATTTTAGTGTTAACAAAAATCATTGCCAAATACGGTTGCATCAACTGAGTTAACTGGTAAATTTGAGCATTCTTGTCACGTCCCTTTGTAGAAATCAACCAATTATCAATGGTATCAGAAATGACCGTTTTGGTCTTGATTTTCTCCATAACAGGATTTGACAAGTATTTTTTCAAGAATGGTTGCAGTTTTTGTGGGATAGTCGCTGAGAAGACCATGAATTGCAAGTCTTTTGGAAGGCTTCCAGCAATCTTATCAACAGTTTCCAAGAATCCCATATCCAAGGTCATATCTGCCTCATCGACCACAAAGGTCTTAGCCTTGTGAATAGCTAGGTCACCAGACTTAACTAAGTCATAAATACGGCCAGGCGTTCCGATAACAATATGAGGCTGGTTACTTGCCAATTTGTCAATCTGGCGAGCCTTATCCGTACCACCCACATAATTAACCACACGAACTTCGACATCTGAGTGGGCTGCAATCTGACGGGCTGCTTGGTAAATTTGAGTAGCTAATTCACGGCTCGGTGCAGTAATGACTGCTTGAACACTATCGTCGGCTTCATCTAATTGCTGGAAAATCGGCAATAGGAAAGTGTGAGTCTTACCCGAACCTGTTTTTGATTCACCGACTAGGTCACGACCTGTCAAAACAATAGGAATCAACTTGTCTTGCACCTCTGTTGGAGTTGTAAATTTCAACTCCTCCAAGGCTTCACTAATATATTTTTTAAATTGAAATTTCGTAAATGACATAATATCCTCGATTCTATCTATCCTATCAATTATACCATATTTTATTCCATTTCAGTAGTCTCACTTATTTAGGCTATTTCTAGTAGCTTCTCTAGTAAAAAAGGCTGGAATTTGTGAATCCCAACCTCTTTTCAGTCATTATTTCCAGTTTAAAATAGCATTCAAGCCATAGTGATCACTCACTTGTGGACTCTTGTTACCATCAAATACGACATGTAAATTTTCCACCGCTAACTCCTTGGTAGTAAAAACATAGTCGATTCGAAGGGGTTCAGTGTTCCCCTTCCATCCATCAATTTCTGGTGGAACAGTATAGCTACCACTTTTATCTTGAGCAACTTCAAATGCGTCTTGTAAGCCTAATGGACTAGCTAAAATAGCTTGGTAACCTTCCTGACCAGCTGGATTGTTGAAATCTCCAGCTAGCAAAAGCGGCTTGTTCAATTCTTTCAAGACAGCTTCAAATCGTGCCCATTCTTCTTGGAAACCTTTATCCCACCAAGAAAGGTGGACACTGGCAACTGCAAGCTCCTTACCATCAACTACAGTTTCAGCCAAGGCAACACGACGAGTATGATAGTCTGTTGGATCATCCACATCTGAAACCAAAATTTCTCTTGCTTCAATAGGTGTTTTAGACAAGATAGCCACACCTTCATGGTAGCGATCATAACCGATATGGTTATAGGCCCAAGTCCAGTAGTAATTTTTCCCTTGCTCAGATAACTTTTCAACCAAGAGTCTAACATAGTGATCTTGGTGAATAGGCTCAGCTGCTGGCAAAGCTTGATAAAGATCATTGACCTCTACCTCTGGAGATGTGATCTCCTGATTGATTTCTTGGAAACAAATCAAATCATAGTCTTTTTCAAGGATATCCTCAAGCAAAATCTGGAATTTTTCCTCAGCTTCTTTTTCCATCCAACTATGAGTATTGAGTGTTAAAAATTTCATTCTTTTCTCCCAAAATAAGAGGTTGGAATACAGCTTCCAACCTCAAGTATATTACAATTCTACTTTAGCAACTGCTGTTTTAGCTGCAAGAGAACCTGTTTTTTCTAATTTAACTGATTTAATTGCATCACCATTTGTGAAGACAACTACTGTTGAAGTTTCACGTCCTGCTGCACGGATAGCATCCAAGTCAGCTGTGACAAGGAGATCTCCTGCTGCAACTTTTTGTCCTTCAGCTACATGAACTGTAAATGGTTTTCCTTCAAGACTTACTGTGTCCAAACCAATGTGAACAAGTACTTCAAGACCTGCTTCAGTCACAAGACCAAGAGCATGTTTTGTAGGGAAGATGCTTGATACAGTACCTGAAACTGGAGATACAATGTTTCCATTTGCAGGTTCTACAGCAAATCCATCACCCATCATTTTTTGAGCAAATACTGGATCTTTCACTTGTTCCAAAGCAACAACTTGACCATCGGCTACTGAGTATACTTCCTCAGTAAGACCTTTATAGTGAACTGTATTTTGTTGTGCTTCTGTCATTTGACTTGGAAGAGTTTCAGGAATGATTTCACCTGAATCAAGGATATCTTGGATATCAGATTTCAATACGTCTGCTTTTGGACCGTAGATAGCTTGAACTCCTTGTCCTTTCATGACAAGACCCATAGCTCCTTCTGCTTTCCATTGTTCTGCATCACCGACTTTGTCAGCGTCTTTTACAGTTACACGAAGACGAGTCATACATGCGTCTACATCAACGATGTTTGCACGTCCACCAAGAAGGTTGATAATGTTTACAGCTTGAGAACCAGCTGCAACTTTCACTTCGCTGCTAGCTTCTTCTGAACCTTCAGCAGTTTCATAGTTTCCGTTACGTCCTGGAGTTGCGTAGTTGAATTTTTGAATCATGAAGTTTGCGATAAAGTACATGATTACGGCAAAGAGAACAGTTACCCAGATAAAGTTAACGATATCCATACCAATACCAGCATTAATTGCTAGTGGTGTACGAGTCAAGAATTCAATTGAACCGAATGAGTGGACACGTAGGTTTACTACGTCAGCCATAGCGAAGGCAGCACCTTGAACAAGTGAGTAAACAAGATACATAGGTGTTGCTACAAACATGAACATGTATTCGATTGGTTCAGTAACCCCTGTCAAGAATGTTGCAAGAGCTGTCGCAATCATCATACCTTTATATTGATGTTTCTTATCAGCATCGACATTACGGTAGATAGCAACGATCATACCCATCAAGATACCGAATGAACCGATCATTTGTCCAACTTTGAAACGAGCTGGGTGAACAGTATCTAACAATTGTTGGTAGTGACTTGCATCTGTACCTTTAAGGTTAACAAGGTCTGTTACCCATGCAAGCCATAGTGGGTCTTGACCAAATACTTGAGTACCTTTAGCTGCACCAGTTAAAATGTCATAAGTACCACCAAGAGCTGTGTAGTTCATTGGGATAGTCAACATATGGTGAAGACCAAATGGCAAGAGCAAACGTTCCAAAGTACCATACAAGAATGGTGCAAGGATTGGAGCAGTTTCTTGTGAGTTGGCAATCCAGATACCAAAGCTATTGATACCTGTTTGAACTACTGGCCAGAAGGCAGCAAGTAGAATTGCAGCGATTGCTGAACGAAGAATAACTACAAATGGTACGAAACGTTTCCCGTTGAAGAATGAAAGTGCATCAGGAAGTTTACGGAAGTTGTAGTATTTATTGTAAGCAGTTGCCCCTACAAAACCTGAGATAATCCCTACAAACACACCCATGTTCAATGCTGGAGCTTCAAGAACACTAATGAAGTAATCAGCAACTTTGATTGAACCACCAAAGAGAGTTGTGACCATAGCATCTGGATTTTTCAACATATCTCCTGATACACCAAAGATTGTACCAGTGATACGGTTAATCAAGATGAAGGCAAGACCAGCGGCGAAAGCACCACCAGCACGTTCTTTAGCCCAGCTTCCTCCAATTGCTAGGGCAAACAAAATGTGAAGGTTACCGATAACCCCCCAACCAATTTGCTCAAGAATTCCACCTGTAACTACAAGTGGTGCAAAAGTTGGGTTAATCATTACGATAGACTTACCGATTGAAATCATCAAACCAGCAGCCGGCATAACCGCGATAACCACCATCAAAGCCTTACCGAATTTTTGCCAAAACTCGAAAGACAAGACATTTTTGAATGTATCTTTCATCATTCAAATCTCCTTTATTTTTATTTAGGCAAACGTTTTACGAAAACGTTTGCACTTTCTATAATTCAATTATACCACTTTAATTTTTTTTGTAAAGGCTTTTATAAAAAAAAGTAGACTTTTTTCTAAAATTTTTGTAGTAAAAAAGGAGATATTAAAATCTCCTCAAATATACTTCTATTTTAGATTTTCAGGAATCGGCGCATTGAAATTCCTGATCCGATTGAACCGATAAAAATTCCAATCACAAATAATAAGGCAATCATCAGTGGACTGAATACTTCTGGTGATATCATTGAAAGGTTCTGACCAACCAATGACTTATTAACAGATTGGTAAACCATTTTATAGACAATAAATACCAGAACTGATGGAAGTGTTGCTCCAAGCAAACCAATGAAGGCACCTTCAAGCAAGAAAGGTCCGCGGATATAGCCATTCTTAGCACCTACTAAACGCATGATTTGAATTTCACGGCTTCGTGAAATGATGGTGATACGTATAGTATTAGAAATCAAGAACACCGCAATGAAAATCAATAATCCAGCGATAACTAGTCCCCAGACACGAATAAATGAAGCTAACTTAAACAAGCGTTCTGTATTAGCACCACCATCTTGAACTTCTGATACACCTTCGATTTTCTTAGCCTCTTCTGCTACCGTCTTTACATCACTTGGTGTATTTGTATCAACGATATATGCATCATAGAGTGGATTGGCATCGCCTTCAAAGATTTTCCAGTTATCCCCCATTGTTTCTGTCAACTTTTCATATTGTTCTTCTTTACTTGAAAACGTAACACTTTTAACGGTTGACATACCTTTCAAAGCATCATATACCTTATGGTAGTCGTTATTTGTAACAGTTTGACCTTCTTTTTCAATCGTCTCACTATTATCAGCTACGTCCTTACGAATATATACCATTACTCGGACATTATTTTCGATATCTGTAGCTAGTTTAGCCGTATTAAAGATAACAGATGCAAATATTGCAACCAAGGTCAAAGTAATCATAACTGAACTAACAGCAGCTACTGTCATCCAGCCATTTCGTTTCAAACTTTTTAACGATTCAAATAAATGACGAAAAAATCTACTAATCATCGTATCCATATTCTCCTTTAGCTTCGTCACGAACGACACGGCCATTTTCAATGGCAATGACACGGTGGCGCAAGGTATTTACAATCTGACTGTTGTGGGTAGCCATCAAGACAGTTGTACCTTGGAGATTGATGCGTTCCAGCAAGTTCATGATTTCCCATGAATTATCTGGGTCCAAGTTTCCTGTTGGTTCGTCCGCAATCAATACTTTTGGATTGTTTACAATGGCACGTGCAATTGCAATCCGTTGCTGTTCTCCCCCTGAAAGTTCATTTGGGAAAGAACGAACCTTATGCTTCAATCCAACCAAGTCTAAGACTTCCATAACACGTTTTTTAATATTACGGCGACTTTCTCCAATTACCTCCATTGCATAAGCAATATTTTCATAAACGGTTTTCTTTGGTAACAGTTTATAATCCTGGAAGACAACCCCAACACTACGACGTAGGAGAGGGACATCTTTCTTTTTAATTTTAACCAGATTAAAACCAGCAACAGATAAGCTTCCTTTTTCGATTTTTACTTCGCGATACAAAGAACGAATAAAGGTTGATTTCCCAGCTCCTGAAGGTCCTACGATGTAAACAAATTCCCCTGGTTGAACGCTTACCGAAACACCACGTAGGGCAGTCGTTCCGTTGTCGTATTTTTTGACGACATCTCTCATTTCAATAATTGACATGTGAGTTCCTTTCTATCTTAGCTGATTCGCCACTTGAGATAGGCATCAATAAAACCATCTAGGTCTCCATCCATAACCTTATCTACTTGTGCAACTTCAAAGTTAGTTCGATGGTCTTTTACCATAGTATATGGCGTGAAAACATAAGAACGAATTTGACTTCCCCATGTGATTTCCTTTTTCTCACCCTTGAGGGAATCGACTTCCGCAGCTTTCTTCTCCTGCTCCATTTGATAGAGCTTAGCCTGCAACATCTTCATGGCACGATCTCTATTTCCATACTGGGTACGATCGACTGTTGACTGAACGACAGTTCCCGTAGGAATGTGTGTCAAACGCACACCTGTGGAAACCTTGTTGACGTTTTGTCCACCAGCACCACCTGAACGGAAAGTATCCATCTTGATATCATCTTCACGGATTTCTACTTCAATAGTATCATCCAATTCTGGCATCACTTCTACAGATGTGAAAGAGGTGTGGCGACGTTTAGCAGAGTCAAATGGTGAAATTCGTACCAAACGGTGTACACCCATTTCTGACTTGAGAAGACCATAGGCATTAGGTCCTTCAAAAGATAAGGTTACTGACTTGATACCAGCTTCATCTCCTGCTTGGTAATCCAATACTTCCACTTTAAAGCCTTTAGCATTTCCATAGCGAGTGTACATACGAAGCAACATATCACCCCAGTCCTGAGCCTCAGTACCACCGGATCCTGGATGGATTTCCAAAATCGCATTATTATGGTCATAAGGTTCTGACAAGAGCAAGGTCATCTCGTAACTGGTCATCATCTTATCAAGTTCGGATAACTGTTCGACCAGTTCATCATGCACTGACTCGTCTTCTGCTAAAAAGTCCAATAAAATTTCAACTTCATCCTGCACCTCTTCCATCTTATGGAAGGTATTGTAAGTGTTTTTTAATTCATTTAATTCTTGCGACGTTTTTTGGGCCGCGATATTATCGTTCCAAAAATCAGGTTCTGTCATCTTGTTTTCCAAGATGGCAATCTCTTCCTCTAAGCCTTCGAGGTCAAAGAGACCCCCTGAAAGAAGCTAATTTTTCACGATTTGCGTCAATTTTCTGACGAATTTCTGAAATGTCCATAAATACTCCTTTTTTACATCATTTCATTATAGCATATTTTATCATTTCTTTCCATCTTTTGCTCTAATCCCTTATTAAACATAAAAAGAAGCCTTTCGGCTTCCCTTCTTACAAGACTTTTGCTGAGGTACGAGTAATCTCTTCTACTTGAATATTCTCTGATTCAAATTTTTCTTTCAAGGCTGGTAAATCAATTGATCCATCGATTTGAACTTCGATAATCACCTTACCATCCTTACGCGGAATATTGACTGTATGCGAGATATTCAAATTTTCTTCTACAATCAAAGAAATAATTTTTCCAAGAACGCCAACTTCGTTTTCCGTAACAAAGCGCACACGAATTCCTTCTTCGCCATAACCTGCGATTTCAAGAAAGGCTTGGAAAACGTCACGGTCCGTAATAACCCCATAGACTTGATGGTTATCAACGACAGGAAGAATACCAATCTTATTTTTCAACATCAGATAAGTTGCATCCTCTAGACTCGCATAGCCTGAAACAGTGACAACATCGCGAATCATGACATCTTTTACTTTTGTCTTATTTAGAAGATAATTCATCTCATAGATAGAAAGACTTGTTGCTTTTGATGGACTTGCTTGTGCAATGGTTCCCTCAGTCACCAAACCAACCAATTGATCATTTTCGATAACAGGCAAGCGGTGCAACCCTTGCTCTCTCATCAAATCTGCTGCATGAGATACTGTTGTATCTGGACTAATATACACTACCTTGCGGGTCATAAAATCTTTAACTGCCATGAGACTTCTCCTTTTCTATTCTTATCCTATTATACAATCTTTTTGTAAATCTATCAAACGCTTACATTTCTTTTTCAAAATTCAGAAAAGTATGAATAAGCTAGCAAAAAGAGCTCTAAAATCGAGCTCTCTGAATGAAGGATAAGTACGCTTCATTCGATTTCATTTCAATTATCAGAAGCTAAGCTTCCAGTGCAGATGTGAATTGCTTCACAGTCTATATCTGCCGACTAAAAAGGTCCACCAGACTATAATGATGATTACTTCGTAATCCTCATCCACCGACTAAAACAATCCAGTGGATTTGATAATTGCTTCGCAATCTTCATCCGCCGACTAAAAAGGTCCCCCGGACCTTTTTAGCCACCTAGATATGCTTTTCTGACTTCTTCTGATGAGGCGAGTTCTTTTCCTGTTCCTGATAGGACGATTTTCCCTGTTTCCAATACATAACCTCGGTCAGAGATTGCGAGTGCCTTATTGGCATTTTGTTCAATCAAGAGAACAGTTGTTCCTTGCTTCTGGATATCTTGAATGATATCAAAAATTTCTTGGATAAAGATTGGGGCAAGTCCCATTGATGGTTCATCTAAGAGAAGAAGTTTTGGTGTTGACATAAGAGCGCGTCCCATGGCAAGCATTTGTTGTTCCCCTCCTGAAAGAGTGGCTGCATCCTGGTTCTTACGTTCTTCAAGACGTGGGAAGCGTGAAAAGACCTTCTTCAAGTTAGCTTGATTTTCTTCACGGTTTTTCTTCAAGAAAGCTCCCATTTCTAGATTTTCCATAACAGTCAAGCCAGGGAATACGTGGCGTCCTTCTGGTACTTGTGAGAGACCACCCGCCACGATTTTCTGAGCTGGCATTTTTTGGATTTCTTGACCTAAAAATTCAATCTTTCCTGAACTTGGTCGAACCAAACCAGACAAGGTACGGAGAATGGTTGTCTTACCAGCACCATTGGCACCGATAAGGGAGACTACCTCTCCTTCATTCACTTCAAAGCTTACATCACGGACTGCTTGGATCATACCGTAATGCACAGAAAGATTATCAACTTTTAACATAGACATTAGGCTTCACCTCCTAGATAAGCTTCGATAACCCGTTTATTGGTCTTAATTTCTTCTGGAGTTCCCTGAGCAATCAAACGACCGTATTCAAGTACGTAGATGCGTTCTGTAACTTCCATAACCAGATTCATATCGTGTTCAATCAGCATGATCGTAATCTTAAATTCATCTTTGATGCGACGAATTAACTCAGTCAATTCCGCTGTTTCCTGTGGGTTCATACCTGCTGCTGGTTCATCTAAAAAGAGAATTTTAGGTTCCGTAGCAAGGGCACGAACAATTTCCAAACGACGTTGTTGTCCGTATGCGAGGTTTTTAGCAAGAGTCTCTGCATCACCATCTAAATCAAAGATTTTCAGCAATTCCAAAGCTTTAGCCTTTAATTCTTTTTCACTCTTATAAAAAGCTGGTAAGCGTAAGAAACTAGCAAAAACATGTTGTTTGTGATGGTTGCCAAAAGCAATCAAAACATTGTCCAAAACTGTTAAATCTTTAAAGAGACGGATATTTTGGAAAGTACGTCCAAGTCCCAAAGAAGCAATCTTATAAGGTGACTTTCCATTCAAAAGGTGACCATCTAGGGTAACTGTTCCCTCACTTGGTTCATAAACACCAGTCAAAAGGTTGAAAAGAGTGGTTTTCCCAGCTCCATTTGGACCGATTAACCCAACCAGTTCCCCTTCGTTTAATTCAAGAGTCACATCTCCAACAGCTGTTAGACCGCCAAAATGTTTGGTTAACTGTTTTACTTCAAGTAATGCCATTAGTTTTGTTCCTCCTTTTTAGATTTTTTAAAGAAACGTGATAGGCTCAATTCCCATGTCCCAAGGAGTCCACCTGGTCTGAAAATCATTACCAATACCAAGGCCAAAGCGTAGATAATCATACGAATGCTAGCAACATCTTGGAGAAGCATATTCAAAATTCCAAGGACAATAGCTGAAACGATTGCACCTGTAATGGAACCAAGTCCACCAAATACAACAATAATTAAAACGTTGATTGAGTTGATGAATGTGTAATCTTTCGGTACAACAGATCCAATAAATCCTGCCTGAAGTGACCCTGCAATACTTGCAGTAATAGCACCAAATACAAAGGCGATGATTTTAATTTTAGTCGTATTAACCCCAACTGACTCAGCAGCGATTTCATCCTCACGAACAGATAGGGTTGAACGTCCAATTGGACTACGCAAGAAGTTCAAGGTTGCAATGGTTGTAATCACGACAAAGAAGTAAACCATTTGCCAGGTTGTAAAGTTAGGAATTCCCAAGATACCTGCTGCACCATTTGTAAGGCTTCCACCATTGATGATAAAGATACGGATAATTTCAGAAACACCTAGAGTCGCTACTGCAAGATAGTCCCCCTTCAAACGCAAGGTTGGAATTCCGACAAGCAAGGCAACTGCTCCTGAAAGCAAAGCCCCTATCAGCATAGCTCCAAAGAAGGCACCGTAGGTTGGTGATTTAGAACCAATAATAGCTGCTGCATAGGCACCAATCGCCATGAAACCAGCATGACCAAGTGAAAATTGGCCTGAAAAACCAACGATTAAGTTGAGCCCAACAGCCAGAATAATATTAATTCCAATTTGTTGTAAAATCTGTACATAGAATAGGTTGAGTACTCCGACTGAAACCAGTACACTAATCAAGCCATAGCCAGCTAACAAAAGGAGTAACCATAGAATATTAACTTTTAAATTTTCTTTCATCGTTTACACCTTCTCTTTCACATTTTTACCAAGGATACCAGCTGGGCGGACAATCAAGATCAACAACAAGATTCCATAAACAATGGCATCACGGAAGTCTGACATTCCAAAGGCTGTCGCAAAGGTTTCTAATAGACCAATTACAAAACCACCAAGAGCCGCACCAGGAATGATTCCGATACCACCAAGTACTGCGGCAACGAAAGACTTAAGACCTGGAGTAACTCCCATCAAAGGCTCAAGAGAGTTATAATAAAGAGCAATCAGAACACCAGCCGCACCCGCAAGAGCTGACCCCAAAGCAAAGGTAAAGCTGATAGTACGGTTCACATTGATCCCCATCAATTGTGCCGCATCGCTATCTACTGATACTGCACGCATGGCTTTCCCCATCTTCGTTTTTTGGACAATGACTTGTAACAAAATCATCAAAATCAAGGAAATCGCCAAGATCATTAACTGCACATTTGTTAAGCTAATTGGTCCCAAATCATAGCGAACTGTTTGAATCGCTTGAGGGAAGGCACGGGTATTGGCACCAACCAGATAGACCATGCCATACTCCAATAGGAAGGAAACCCCGATAGCTGTAATCAAAACAGCAATACGAGTAGAGTGACGCAAAGGTCGGTAAGCAAGGAACTCAATCACGACACCAAGAATGGCCGTCGCTAGCATAGCTACAATAAGCGCTACAAAGAAATTCATTTGGAAAGAATTAATCAAGAAATAACCGATAAAGGCTCCCATCATATAAATATCACCGTGGGCGAAGTTGATGAGCTTGATAATTCCGTAAACCATGGTATATCCTAGGGCTAACAGCGCATAAACACTACCTAGAATCAAACCATTTACTAGTTGTTGGAGCATAAGATTCACTCTTTCTATTTATAATTCCGAGGGTTTCCCCTCACTTTTTATAAGTTCTTATACTCAATAAAAATCAAAGAGCAAACTAGGAAACTAGCCACAGGCTGTACTTGAGTACGGCAAGGCGACGTTGACGCAGTTTGAATTTGATTTTTGAAGAGTATTAAACATCGAAACAGGGAGTGAGTCAAAGGCTCATTCCCTATTTCAACATTTTTCTATTATGGTTTTACAACTTCTGCTGCTTCAACCTTACCATTGTTCATGGTCATCATGTAAGCAGTTTTGACTGTGTTGTGGTCTGCATCGAAGCTTGTTTGACCAGTTACACCTTCAAAATCTTTTGTTTTAGCAAGGTTATCCTTGATTTCACCTGAGTTTTTAGCACCTTTTGCTGCGTTTGCTACAAGGTGAACTGAGTCATAAGCCAAGGCTGCAAATGTTGAAGGCTCTTCGTTGTACTTAGCACGGTAAGCATCAAGGAAAGCTTTTGCTTTAGCTGAAACTTCTACAGTAGTTGAGAAGCCTGAGATAAAGTAGATGTTTGATGCTTTTTCAGCAGTTGCTTGTTGTACAAACTCTTCACCGTTGAATCCATCACCACCAACGATTGGTTTGTCAATTCCCATACCACGCGCTTGGTTTACAATTTTACCAGCTTCAGTGTAGTAACCAGGAACGATGATAGCATCAAAATCTTTCCCTTTCATTTTTGTAAGGGCTGCTTGGAAGTCTGTGTCACCTGCTACGAAAGTTTCATCTGCAACGATTTCACCTTTGTAAGCTTCACGGAAGGCTTTGGCAATACCTTTAGCATAGTCGCTAGCATTATCAGTGTAAAGAACAACTTTCTTAGCTTGCAATTTTTCAGAAACATAGTTTGAGATAATTTTTCCTTGGAAGCTATCTTGGAATGTTCCGATAAAGAGGTAATCTTGACCTTTAGTCAATCCATCTTGAGTCGCACTTGGCGAAATCAATGGAACACCTGCTTTTGTAGCGTTCGCTACAGCAGCTGCAGTTGCACCAGATGTCGCAGGTCCTACGATTGCTGATACCTTAGATTGGGTTACTAGGTTAGTTGTTACTGAAGCCGCCTCAGCAGTTTCAGACTTATTATCTTTATCGACTACTTCGATTTGTTTTCCATCGATACCACCTGCTGCATTGATTTCATCAACGGCCAATTGGGCACCTTTTTGTTCAGATGTTCCGTAGGCTGCTACGGCACCAGTTTCCTCGAAGTTAAATCCGATTTTGATTGTCTTTTCATCTACTGAGTTACCAGCAGCGTTTGACGCTCCAGACTTCACTTCTCCACAGGCTGCAAGAAGTGCTACACTTGCAAGAGCCACAAACGATAGGGCAAATTTTTTCTTCATCTTTTTTGTCTCCTTATTCTTAAATAAATAGCATGTTAAGAATATACCGAATTATCAGAAAATTGTCAACACTTTTCTTAGACTTTTTCGATGATAACGTTTTCCTCTCGATAAAGATTGCCCACAAAGGGTGTTTCCAACTCTTGGATATGACAAACTCTAACTTTTTTTATAAATTTTTCCTTGCCCAAGCGCCCGACCAATTGCTCCACTTCTTGAGTTGGAACATAAAGCTGTAAGTAACGATGTTTCTTGGAATGATAGGTAATATCTCCATAATCCTGCAGTTTTTTGGCATCACGATTATAGTAAAGATAGATAATCAAGCCAGATCGTTTGACTTTTTCAAACATGATAAATCCTCTTTCTAAGAAATCTCTCCCTATTATACCAAAAAAAGCAAACCCAGTCGAGTTTGCCTTCTTTCATCATTAATTCAATGAATTGTTGGCCATGATTTCATCAATAAAGCCATATTCAAGTGTTTCTTGGGCGCTCATCCAGTTATCTCGTTCTGCATCTGCATGGACTTTTTCGATTGACTGACCTGAATTTTCAGCCAATATTTTTTCCAAGATGTTACGAGTTTTAAGCAAGTGTTCTGCAGCGATCGCCATATCAGTTTGTTGGGTACCACCACCTGTACCACCCATCGGTTGGTGAATCATATACTCTGCATTTGGAAGCATGAAACGTTTACCTTTTGCTCCACTTGACGCGATGACAGTCCCCATAGATGCAGCCATCCCCATAACGATAGTTTGGACATCTGCCTTGATAAAGTTCATGGTATCAACGATTGCCAAACCAGCTGAAACAGAACCACCAGGTGTATTGACATAAAGGTAAATATCTTTTGTACTATCTTGGGCATCTAAGAAAAGCAATTGGGCAATAACAGAGTTAGCCATATTGTCTTCAACGGGACCTGTCAGCATAATGATGCGGTCTTTGAGAAGACGTGAGTAAATATCGTAGGAACGTTCTCCACGGCTTGTTTGTTCAATAACTACAGGAATCATTTATTTCTCCTTTTGAGTTTTAATTTTGTTGGTCAAATGACTGAAGATAAGACTATTATAATATCTTGGTCAAAAAAGGTCAAATTTTTGCTCTGTTTTCATTAGACAGAAACAAAAATTCAACCTCCTTTCGTGACTGGAAATCCTTTTCCAAGTCAATCTCTTTTTAATTCTATTTTGTACCGAACAAGCGGTCCCCAGCATCTCCAAGACCTGGAACGATATAACCGTGTTCGTTCAAACGTTCATCCAAGGCTGCTGTAAAGATTTCTACATCTGGATGAGCTTCTTGAAGAGCTTTTACACCTTCTGGTGCTGATACAAGGCAGACAAATTTGATATTTGATGCGCCACGTTTTTTAAGAGAATCAACAGCCAAGATTGCTGAACCACCTGTTGCCAACATTGGGTCTACCACAAAAATTTGACGTTGGTCAATATCTTCAGGCAATTTCACCAAGTACTCAACTGGTTGAAGCGTTTCTTCATCACGGTACATACCGATGTGGCCAACTTTAGCAGCTGGAACCAAGCTCAAAAGTCCATCAACCATCCCGATACCTGCACGCAAGATTGGAACGATAGCCAATTTCTTACCTGCCAATTGTTTTTGAACTGTTTTTGTGATTGGTGTTTCGATTTCCACATCTTCTAGTGGAAGATCACGAAGTACTTCATACCCCATCAACATTGCAATCTCATCTACTAGCTCACGGAAAGCTTTTGTAGAAGTATCTGTACGACGCAAGATTGACAATTTATGTTGAATCAGTGGATGATTAATAACTTCAATTTTTCCCATTTTTGGAGTTCCTTCTTTCAATTTATTCTTCTTATTATACCAAAAAACGGTTTAAAAATCTTTCTAAACCATTTATTTTTGATAATTTTTACATTAAATCCGCCTCTTTAAGAGCTGCCTGTACTGTCTCAAGTGGTAAATGGGTTAATTCTGTTCCCTTTTCTTGATAAAGGTATTGGGCGTAGTCATCCATTCGGTACTGGTTGATATAAACCACACGCTTACAACCGACCTGAAGCAATTGTTTTGTACAGTTTAGACATGGAAAGTGGGTCACATAGGCTGTAAAGCCTTTGGGAACCCCACGTTCTGCACCTTGGAGAATGGCATTAACCTCTGCGTGAAGAGTGCGAACACAGTGACCTTCGATGACCAGACATTCGTGATCAATACAATGCTCAGTCCCTGACACCGAACCATTATAACCAGTGGAAATAACTTTATTATCCTTTACCAAAATTGCGCCCACTTTGGCACGTTTACAAGTGGAACGATTGGCAATTAGTAAGGCTTGGGCTGCAAAATACTCATCCCATGCTAGTCTTTTTTCAGTCATATCTCTTCTCCTTTTTCTCTATTTTTTAAAAAATGGTAAACCTAAATCTGCAATCTTTTCAGCTGGTACCTTCATGCCATCCTTGATCCATTTTAGAAGGACAGAAACGATGGCCGAGCTCCAAAAGGAATGAAGATAAGAGCTGACACCTTTTGATTTCCCATGGTATTTTTCTAAAAATTCCTGCATGGCTTGGACAAAGATTTTTTCCAGATGGTAATCCAAGGCCAATTGAATCACTCTGGCTTCCTTTCTGGCCTCTCGGAAAAGGTGAACCCAGACCAGATAAAGGTCTGTCTTTAAATCATAATGATGCAACTGTTCCATAATATTGTGGACAGTTCGTTTAAAGACGCTTTCTAAAATCTCCTCTTTGGAATCATAATTGCGATAAAAGGCCGCACGCGAAACGCCTGCACGTTTGACCAATTCAGAAATACTAATCTTGGTCAAGTCCTTTTTTTCCAAGAGTTGCAAGAGGGCTGTTTCGATGGCTTCTCTAGTTAATAAATTGGATTCTTGGTTTGATTTTCTGAGATTTTCAAGAGACTTTTCAGAGATTCTACGTTCAGACATAACATTTTCTTTCTACTTGTCACAACAGACGGATGAGGCTTTTGTTTCAAGGGCTTTCATGATATAATTGTAAAAAAAGACAGAACCTTTGTCAATGTATAACTGACAAAGATGGAGAATTTCTATGACTTGGAAGATTATTGCTGACTCTGGTTGTGATTATCGTCAGCTGGCAACACCAGCTATTGACACGACCTTTATAAGTGTCCCCTTAACCATTCAAGTAGCTGATCAGGTCTTTGTTGATGATGCCAATCTTGACATTGACCAAATGATGGAAACCATGTATGCAACTGCAGAAGCTTCAAAATCAGCTTGTCCAAGCCCAGATGATTATTTACGAGCATTTGAAGGAGCCAAAAATATTTTCCTAGTAACCATCACTGGTACTCTTTCTGGCAGTCACAATAGTGCTCAACTAGCAAAGAATATTTATCTTGAAGACCATCCTGATACTAAAATTCATGTAATTGATAGTTTGTCTGCTGGTGGGGAAGTTGACTTGCTCGTAGAAAAATTGAATGATTTGATTGACCAAGGCTTATCTTTTGAAGAAGTGGTTGAAGCTATCACCGCCTATCAAGAAAAAACCAAGTTGCTCTTTGTTCTAGCCAAAGTCGATAACTTGGTGAAAAATGGCCGTTTGAGCAAGCTTATCGGTACGGTCGTTGGCCTTCTAAATATCCGTATGGTCGGAGAAGCTAGTGAAACTGGAACCCTTGAATTGTTACAAAAAGCAAGAGGACCAAAGAAATCGATTCAGGCAGCCTATGAAGAGTTAGTCAAGGCTGGATATGCTGGTGGTCGTATTGTCATGGCTCAACGCAATAACGAGAAATGTTGCCAACAGCTTTCAGAGCGAATTCGTGAAACCTTCCCACAGGCGGATATTAAAATTCTACCAACCTCTGGTCTCTGCAGTTTCTATGCAGAAGATGGTGGTTTGCTGATGGGATATGAAATTGATTAATTGCATTCTTAACAAGAGGTGACCATCATCTCTTGTTTTTTTGTGGTACAATAGAGCTATGAAACATTTTGATACTATAGTCATCGGTGGAGGACCTGCTGGCATGATGGCTACAATTTCCAGTAGCTTTTATGGTCAGAAAACCCTCCTCATCGAAAAAAATCGGAAACTTGGAAAAAAATTAGCTGGGACTGGTGGGGGACGTTGTAATGTCACCAACAATGGAACTCTAGATGACCTACTAGCTGGAATCCCTGGAAATGGACGCTTTCTTTACAGTGTCTTCTCCCAATTTGATAACCATGATATCATTAACTTTTTTACGGAAAATGGGGTTAAACTTAAGGTCGAAGACCACGGCCGCGTCTTTCCAGCTAGTGACAAGTCTCTTACCATTATTGAAGCCTTGGAGAAGAAAATTACTGAGCTCGGTGGGCAAGTTGCTACTCAAACAGAGATCGTTTCTGTTAAAAAAGTAGATGATCAGTTTGTCCTTAAATCAGCTAATCAAACCTTCACTTGCGATAAACTCATTGTCACAACTGGTGGTAAATCCTATCCTTCTACTGGTTCGACTGGTTTTGGTCACGAGATTGCCCGCCATTTCAAACATACCATTACCGAACTTGAAGCCGCTGAAAGTCCTTTATTGACAGATTTTCCACATAAAGTCTTACAGGGGATTTCTCTGGAAGATGTGACCCTAAGTTATGGTAAGCATGTCATCACTCATGATTTACTCTTTACCCACTTTGGTTTGTCAGGTCCTGCTGCTCTGCGTATGTCAAGTTTTGTCAAGGGTGAGGAGATTCTCTCACTGGATGTTCTACCTCAACTTTCTGAGAAGAACTTGGTTGCATTTCTCGAAAAAAACCGTGAAAAATCCTTGAAAAATGCTTTAAAAACTTTGCTTCCAGAACGCTTGGCTGAATTTTTTGTGCAAGGCTATCCAGAAAAAGTCAAACAACTGACTGAAAAGGAACGAGAACAACTTCTCCAGTCTATCAAGGGACTTAAAATTCCTGTAACTGGTAAAATGTCTCTTGCCAAGTCATTTGTTACCAAAGGGGGCGTCAGTCTCAAGGAAATCAATCCCAAAACTCTAGAAAGTAAGCTGGTACCTGGACTCCACTTTGCTGGCGAGGTACTGGATATCAATGCCCACACGGGTGGCTTTAACATCACTTCTGCCCTCTGCACCGGCTGGGTGGCGGGATCAAACCCAATCTAAATATACATTACTAAACGGAACAATCAGCCCCAAAAGAAAGGAAGTCCTTTGGAACATATTATCTTGTTAAGGGGAGTTACTCCTAATGGAAAAAATGCTATCCCTAAAATGTCTTATCTAGTAGATATCTTAACAGAAGCCGGTTTTCAACAAGTTCGAACCTATATTCAAAGTGGGAATATCATTCTTGAAAGTGATTTAGATTTAGAAGAAATACGAGAATGTGTTCATACTCTGATAAAGGAAAAAATTGGGGCCGACTTAAAAATGGTTATCAAGAACAAAAGTGATTTTAAAAAAATTGTCCAAGAAAACCCGTTTGGAGAACACTATCTTTATGACCGTATACATGTGATTTTTTATCAAGAATCTATTCAAAGTCTCCCTTTAGAAAAATTGAAAATTGATTACGGTGAAGAAGAAATTTGTATCGGTAACCATTGTCTTTACCTCTATCTCCCTAGAACTGCAAAACGAAAAAAGCTCAGTACCAACTATCTTGAAAAGCTTTTTAATGTAGATTTGACCATGCGAAAACTAAATGTAGTAGAAAAATTATTAAGCAAGTAGTGCTTGAATTTAGTAAAAATCGGAAGAATGCTCCTCCGATTTTATTTTGTCTGAGTTTGGACATAATAGGCAATCACATCTGATGTGTACTGGGCTGTTCCAGGTCCAAATTTGTCAATGTTTTCCTTAAACTCTGGGTTATAGACGTAGCCTTTACCGATATGACCGAAGACTTCAATGGAGCAGTCAAATCCATAAGTACGTATGGCTTGCAAGAGTTTGGCTGCTTCTTCTTGATTTTCTGTTGCTGTTACAGGAAGTCCAGCTTGAAGATTGTGTGCCAATGCTTGAAAGACTTGGTTGAAGGCAGCCGTAGCCTCATCTTCGTGACCTTTTTGGCGCTCGAGCGCTTGGTCCATGACTTCTTGTCCATATTTCTCTACAGCCTCTTGGTGGTATTTTTGATGGTCTTGGTAGTTAAATCCAGCAAATTTCTCTTGAATGCTCATTTCTCTTTCTCCTTTTTGTTCTTGAATGGTTTTTTGCAAGGTTGAAATCAAGGTATCCAGATGTTCCCTTTCTCGAGTCAAATAGTCCAACTGTCTAGTCAAGTGAGGCAATAAATCTGATCTATCTTCCTTTAACAGCTCTGCTATTTTTTCTAAAGAAAAACCTAGATATTTGTAGTAAAGAATGACCTGTAGGCGTTCCAAATCCTCTTGGCTGTATGTTCGATAGCCATTTTCCGACTTTAAAGGAACCAAAAGTCCTATCTTATCGTAGTGGTGTAGGGTCTTGACAGAGACGCCCGAAAGCTGCGCAGCTTCTTTTATATGGTACATGATTTCCTCCTTATACTCAATGAAAATCAAAGAGCAAACTAGGAAGCTAGCCGCAGGCTGTACTTGAGTACGGTAAGGCGACGCTGACGTGGTTTGAATTTGATTTTCGAAGAGTATTACATTGATAGTATAACCCCTCCCCCTAGGTCAGAGTCAAGCGTTTTTGCGAAATTTTTTACTTTATCATAACATGAAAATGGTTTTCTTGACAGACCTTAGAAAACATGATAGGATAGTCAAGTCTATCAATCAAAAGAAAGGCTCATTTTGAGTACTGATGAGGCTATTTGCCAAGGGCAGTAGCTTTTTCTTTTGTAATACTAATTTTAGGAGTTTAACTATGTCTGAAAAATCGCAATGGGGTTCTAAACTGGGCTTTATCCTAGCATCTGCTGGTTCAGCCATCGGACTTGGTGCCGTTTGGAAATTCCCCTACATGACTGCTGCTAATGGTGGAGGAGGCTTTTTACTTGTCTTTCTCATTTCCACTATTTTAATTGGTTTCCCCCTTTTGCTGGCTGAATTTGCTCTCGGCCGAAGTGCTGGTGTCTCAGCAATCAAAACCTTTGGAAAACTCGGCAAGAATAGCAAGTACAACTTTATCGGTTGGATTGGTGCCTTCGCCCTCTTTATCCTCTTATCTTTCTACAGTGTTATTGGAGGATGGATTTTAGTCTATCTAGGCATTGAGTTTGGAAAATTGTTCCAACTTAGCGGAACTGGTGATTATGCTCAATTATTTACTTCAATCATTTCAAATCCAGCCATTGCCCTAGGAGCTCAAGCGGCCTTTATCTTATTGAATATCTTTATTGTATCACGTGGGGTTCAAAAAGGGATTGAAAGAGCATCGAAAGTCATGATGCCCCTGCTCTTTATCATCTTTGTCGTCATCATCGGTCGTTCTCTCAGTTTGCCAAATGCCATGGAAGGGGTTCTTTACTTCCTCAAACCAGACTTTTCAAAACTGACCAGTGCTGGTCTCCTCTATGCTCTGGGACAATCTTTCTTTGCCCTTTCACTAGGGGTTACAGCCATGCTGACATATGCTTCTTATTTGGATCAGAAAACCAATCTAGTCCAGTCAGGAATTTCTATTGTAGCAATGAACATCTCGGTGTCCATCATGGCAGGTCTAGCCATTTTCCCAGCCATGTCAGCCTTCAATATCCAATCTGAAGGGGGACCGAGCCTGCTCTTTATCGTCTTGCCTCAGCTCTTTGACAAGATGCCTTTTGGAACCATTTTCTACATCCTCTTCCTCATGCTCTTCCTCTTTGCGACGGTCACTTCTTCTGTCGTTATGTTGGAAATCAATGTAGGCAATATCACCAATCAGGACAACAGCAAGCGTGCCAAATGGAGTGTTATTTTAGGAATTTTGACCTTTGTCTTTGGAATCCCTTCAGCCCTATCTTACAGTATTATGGCAGATGTTCATATTTTTGGGAAGACCTTCTTTGATGCTATGGACTTCTTGGTTTCCAATCTCCTTATGCCATTTGGAGCTCTCTGCCTTTCACTTTTTACAGGCTATATCTTTAAAAAGGCTCTTGCAATGGAGGAACTCCATCTTGATGAAACAGCATGGAAACAGGGACTGTTCCAAGTCTGGCTCTTCCTTCTTCGTTTCATCATTCCAATCATCATCATCGTGGTCTTCATCGCCCAATTTATGTAATCAAAAAGGACTTGAGTAGTAAACTCAGGCCCTTTCTTTTTTATGGATGGCTAACAATCAATTCCAGACCTTGCCCTTCCAATGTCCAAGCTTCAACATCACTTGGTAGGATAAAGTGGCTACCTTTTTGGATTGGATAATTTTTCCCGTCAACAGTTAGTTGACCTTGACCAGCCAAGACACTGAATAAGCTGTAGTCAGCTGTCTTTTCGAAGTCAACTTTTCCAGTAATTTCCCACTTGTAAACTGCAAAGAAATCATTGGATACAAGGAGAGTGGAACGTAAATCATCTGCTTTGATAGTTACAGGACGGCTATTGGCAGGCTCGCCAATATTCAAGACATCGATAGATTTTTCAAGGTGAAGTTCACGCAAGTTGCCATTATCATCCTTACGGTCAAAGTCATAGACACGGTAAGTGGTATCGCTAGATTGCTGAGTTTCAAGAATCAAAATTCCTGCTCCGATAGCGTGCATGGTGCCACTTGGTACATAGAAGAAATCTCCAGCCTTTACAGGAACTTTTGTCAACAAGGCATCCCAGTTCTTGTCCTCGATTTGCTGGCGGAGTTCTTCTTTTGACTTGGCATTGTGACCATAGATAATTTCTGAACCTTCATCCGCTGCGATAATGTACCAGCATTCTGTTTTTCCAAGTTCACCTTCATGCTCTAGTCCATAGGCATCGTCTGGGTGAACTTGGACACTGAGCCAGTCGTTGGCATCCAGAATCTTAGTCAAAAGTGGAAATACAGGCTCAGGACGATTGCCAAACAATTCACGATGTTCCGCATACAAAGTAGCGAGGTCTGTTCCCTGGTAGCGTCCATTGGCAACTTTAGAGACTCCATTTGGATGGGCTGAGATGGCCCAATATTCTCCGATTTTTTCACTTGGGATGTCGTAACCAAACTCATCACGTAGCTTGGTTCCACCCCAGATTTTTTCTTGCATAACTGATTGTAAAAATAATGGTTCTGACATGTCGATCTCCTGTCTGATTTTTCTCCCCTCATTATAGCAAAAAGCTCCATCTAATTGAACTCTTTTTCACATATTATAAAGTAGGGAGAAGATTTTATAAAAATAGTGAACAAATGTGCTCTACTCAATGCTTGCACCATTGCTGGCAATGACATCCTTGTACCAGTAGAAGGATTTCTTCTTGCTACGTTTGAGGCTTCCATGACCAGCATTATCTCGATCTACATAGATAAAGCCATAGCGCTTGTTCATTTCGCCTGTTCCAGCTGAAACCAGATCGATACAGCCCCAAGTCGTATAACCAAGCAAGTCAACGCCATCTTGGTAAATGGCATCTCGCATGGCCTTGATATGAGCCTCTAAGTAAGCAATCCGATAGTCATCTGCTACATGACCATTCTCATCCGGTGTATCCATAGCACCTAGACCGTTTTCCACGATGAACATTGGCTTTTGGTAACGATCCCAGATAGCATTGAGGGTGATACGAAGACCAAGTGGGTCAATCTGCCATCCCCATTCTGAGGATTCAAGATAAGGATTTTTGAGAGAGGCAAAGATATTTCCAGCAGTTAATTCTTTAACTTCTGGATCACCTGAGGCTACTAGACTTGCATAGTAAGAGAAGGAAACAAAGTCAACAGTATTGTCCTTCAACAACTCTAAATCTTCTGCAGTCATTTGAATCTCGATTCGCTCACGCTCCCACTGCTTCTTGGCGTAGTTTGGGTATTCCCCACGCGCTTGAACATCAATGAAGAAGTAACTCTTGCGGTCTTCCTCCATGGCTGCCCAGTAGTCTCTTGGATGGGCTGTGTTAGGATAGTATTGCCCTGCAGCCAACATACATCCCACCTTATTTTCTGGGTCAATTTCGTGGGCAATCTTTGTCGCAAGAGCTGAAGCTACCAACTCATAGTGTGCAGCCTGATATTTAACCAGTTCTTGATTTTCTCCTTCTTCAAAACAGAGCCCAGCTCCCATAAAGGGGGCATGGAGAATCATGTTGATTTCGTTGAAGGTAAGCCAATATTTGACCAAACCCTTATAGCGGGTAAAGAGTGTGCGACAAAGTTTTTCATAGAAGTCTAACATCCGACGATTGCGCCAACCACCGTACTCTGTAATCAAGTGCATAGGACAGTCGAAATGAGTGATAGTCACCAGAGGTTGGATACCATACTTGTGGCACTCCTTAAATAAATCCTCATAAAAGGCTAGACCAGCTTCATTTGGCACTGTTTCGTCGCCCTTAGGAAAAATCCGAGTCCAAGCAATGGATAGACGATAAGTCTTAAAGCCCATTTCCGCAAAAAGGGCAATATCTTCCTTGTAATGATGGTACATATCAATAGCTTGCTTGGCTGGGTAAAAATAGCCCTCCTCAAACGAAAACATCTTTTTCTGACCTGTGATAATGGCTTCACGATCTGGACCGATGGGGACGACATCCACATTCGCCAATCCACGACCTTCTAAATTATAAGCACCCTCACACTGGTTGGCAGCTGTCGCTCCGCCCCACAAGAAACCATCCGGAAAAGTCAGTTTTTCGGTCATAACTCTACTCACTTTCTTATTTGCTTGTTCATTTACTTATATTATAACTTATTCTGTAAACCTTTTCTTATAAAATACTGTGACATACTGATACTATTCTACTATTTAAGTTTATCAGATTGTTTTTTAAAAAATTATCCTCTAGAAAAAGTAAATAGCCTCCCCTGAAACAAAAAAGAAGACTGAAAACTAGTCTCCTCTGTTCCTTTTAAATCAAAGCTGTAATAACCGTCACTAGGCCAAAAATAATACCTGGTGCATTAGCTGCTGCAAGGGGGATATCTCTTTCTTTTTTGAAAAGACCGTAGTAAACCCAGAGACTACAGTTGATGGCAGCAACCAAGGGCTGGATGAAATTTCCTTTTTGACCAGCCAGATTGTTCATGATTTGTGGGAAGTAAGACACATACATCATAACAGACATAAAGGTCGCTACCCAACCTAAAATTTTCATTTGTTTTTCAGACATTTTCAAAACCTCTTTCATTTTTACTGAATCTTATTTTAAAATATTCTTTCAAAACAATCAAGTCTTTAAAACTTTTGTTATAAAGATATAAACTATCACAATCTTGTTATAAGAAAGAGGGAACAGAAAAAAGACCGAATTGCTCCGTTCTGTTTACTCAATCAAATATTAGAAAATGAATACTCCTTTTCAATGAATCGATTGATTGATGGTAAATAAGCCGTTAGAAATTATTGACAGTATCGAAATTTTCTAGTAAAATGAATTTTGTTAATACCTAAATGGTGTGTAGTTTTCTATCAACATAGTCAGGAGAAAAGGAACTTATGCTAAAAAAATTTAATGAATTGTCACTGAAAGATAAGGCTTATCTAATTGGCGGTTTGAGCTTATTAGTCATTGTGATCTCATTTGGTCTACTCAATCGTCAAACAGTAACTGTCAGTCTTGTCTTTACACAACTATCTGCTCCCTTGATTTTGGTGATTTTTACTTGTCTAGTAATCGGGATCATTGCTGGTAGTGCTATTGGTATTAGCTATCACCATAACAAGACTCAAGATCTGAGAAGCCGCATTGCTGAAGCAGAAGCGACTATCAATATAAAAGACAGGGAGCTTGTCCAGTACGAGGAACAGGTGCAACAATTAAAACAGGAAGCCAAACAATAAGTGTAGAAATCATAACCACCCGTGAAAACGGGTGGTTTTTTGTCTCGCACCTAACGGAGCGAGACGGACTGAAAGTCGCATAAATACAAAAAAGATCGAATTGCTCCGATCTTTTTAAGTTTCACTCCAAGAATGTTTAGATAAAAAATTTGATAATAGAATTACCTACTTCATACGATAAAAATCAATCACTAGACCAGCAGGCCCTTTAACTAATAAGGACTCTGTTCCCCAATCGGTTACAGTTGGACCGTTTAAAACCTGGATACCAAGCTCGTTCAACCTTTTGTAGTTCTGGTCTACATCTTCAACCTCGATATGAATAATGATTCCTGACTGAAAATCTTCCAAAGGAATCAAATGATTTTGGGACAACATCAGACAGTGACTGCCAATCGTAAATTGAGCAAAACTGTCATCAACATAATCGGATTTTTTATCCAAAATACGCTCCAAGTCAGCACAGACTTGGGGAACATCTGAAACGATAATATCTAATTGATTTAAATTCATTTACTATTCTCCACAAAAAGACCGGATTGCTCCGATCTTTTCAAGTTTCTCTCTATGAAAATCAAAGAATAAACAAGGCATCGAACCGCAGGTTGCTCAAAACACTGTTTTGAGGTTGTGGATAGAACTGACGGAGTCAGTGTCATATACCTACGGCAAGGTGAAGATAACGCAGTTTACATTTGATTTTCGACGAGAGAAATTATTTAATTGCGCGTGATTGCAACCCTTCTTCTTCCAAGAAGAGACGGAATGGTACGAGTTCTTCTGCTTCGTATTTTTCCTTGAAGGCTTTGATTGCTTCTTCTGAGTGAAGTTTTGGATCCAATTCAAGTACTTCTACTGGAAGTGGACGGTGTGGAGTGATGCGAGCATCGATAACAACAGTTTTACCTTCTTTGTTGAGTTTAACAGCTTCTGCAACAACTGCATCGATGTCTTCGATACGGTCAACTGTAAATCCAACAGCTCCTTGAGCTTCAGCGATTTTCGCATAGTCAGCATTAGAGAAGTCACAACCAAACAAATGTTTGTTTGTGTCTTCATATTTGTCCTTGATGAAGGCATATTTACCATTTGAGAAGACAACGTTGATAACTGGAAGGTCGTATTGAACGTTTGTGATAACGTCTGGGTAGCACATGTTGAATGCACCGTCACCCATGATGTTCCATACTTGGCGATTTGGATTGTCTTTCTTAGCAGCGATACCACCAGGAAGGGCAATACCCATTGTCGCAAAGAGTGGAGATGTACGCCACATGTTCTTAGGTGTCATGTGAAGGTGACGAGTAGATGTTTGAGTAGTGTCACCTACGTCGATTGAATAGATAGCGTCTTGATCAGCATGTTTGTTGATTGCATTGTAAACTTGATACAATTGCAATTCACCCTCAGTTTTACCTTCGAGTTTGTTCATGTAATCACGCCAGTTTTGGTTATTCTTAACGTTTGCACGCCACCATGGAGTAGATTCAACTGGGTTCACTTTGTCAAGGATTGCTTTCGCTGCTTGACCTGCATCACCAAGGATTGAAGCGTCTAGGGCATGACGTTTACCAAGTTTGTAAGGGTCGATATCCACTTGGATGAATTTTTCAGTATTCTTGAATGCTTCGTAAACTTCAGCAAATGGGAAGTTTGAACCAAGGAAAAGAACTGTGTCTGCTTCAAAGACAACTTCGTTGGCTGGTTTCCAACCAACACGGTAAGCAGAACCTGTCAAACCTTCATAGTTCCATTCGAAAGCTTCAAAGTTTTTACCAGTTGTGATGATTGGTGCTTTGATTTTACGTGACAATTCAGTAATCACTTCACCAGCTTTAACACCACCGTAACCAGCATAGATAACTGGACGTTCAGCATTGTTCAAGATTTCAACAGCTTTATCGATTTCAACTTCGTTCAAAGCAGGAGCGATGAATGAACGCTCGTATGAACCTGATCCATAGTATGAGTTTTCGTCGATTTCTTGGAAACCGAAGTTTACTGGGATTTCAACAACAGCTGGACCTTTTTTAGAAACTGCAGCACGGCAAGCTTCGTCAATAACTTTTGGCAATTGCTCAGCGTAAGCTACACGTTTGTTATATACAGCGATACCATTGTACATTGGGTTTTGGTTCAATTCTTGGAAAGCATCCATGTTGAGTTCGTTAACTGGACGTGATCCAAGGATTGCTAGGAATGGAGTGTTATCCATAGCTGCATCGTAAACACCGTTAATCAAGTGAGTCGCACCTGGACCACCTGAACCAACTGCAACCCCGATTGAGCCGCCGAATTTAGCTTGCATAACCGCTGCAAGAGCACCTGTTTCTTCGTGGCGAACTTGCAAGAAGCGGATATCTTTGTCTTCAGCCAAAGCGTCCATCAATGAGCTGAGTGTTCCTGATGGGATACCGTAGATTGTGTCTACGCCCCATGTTTTCAATACATTAAGCATTGCTGCAGATGCAGTAATTTTCCCTTGAGTCATAATGATAACTCTCCTTCAAATATTTTTAAATCTACTAAAAAAGGTTTCATATAGTTTTTGAAAACGTTTCAGTAAATTTTTACACTACTAATTTATCACATTTATTTTGACTTTACTAAGAATCTGCTCAGAAGTTTTTATTCTCTATTACAGTACAGTTTGAAAACATTTTTAGTTTCTGTTTTATAATAAAAAAGCGAGCAAGCCCGCTTTTAGTCTATTTTACTAAAGTTTAGTAAGAGTGAACTAGTCAGAACGGATACAGAACTAAAGGCCATAGCTAGACCTGCCAGTTCTGGATTGAGGGCCAGTCCAACACCTGAAAAGACTCCTGCTGCAATCGGAATTCCGGCGACATTGTAGATAAAGGCCCAGAAAAGATTGAGCAGAATACGATTAAAGGTTTTCTTACTCATGTCAAAGGCACGCACCACGCCTAAGAGATTATTGGTTGTCAACACCAAATCTGCTGATTCGATGGCAATATCTGTTCCAGCTCCCATAGCAATTCCCACATCCGCTACACTGAGGGCAGGAGCATCATTGATACCATCACCAACAAAGGCTACTTTCCCAGTCGCTTGTAGTTTATGAATTTCATGGGCTTTTTCTTCTGGTAAGACACCTGCAATGACCTCTTCGATTCCGATCTGCTCGGCAATAGCACGCGCCACACCTGCATTGTCTCCTGTCAGCATGACTGTTTTAAGACCTCGTTTTTTCAACTGACTGATGGCAAGCTTAGCATTTTCCTTAGGAATATCTTGCAGAGCAAGCAAGCCTTTGATTTCATTGTCAACAGCCAAGAACACAACTGTCTTAGCTTCTTTTTCTAGTTGTTCTAGTTTTTCTTGATAAATGCTAGAAATATCCATGCCATCCAGCATTTTAGCATTTCCAAGCAAAACTTGTTTTCCATTGATTTGCCCTGAAACACCTTTTCCGTGCAAGGCTTGGAAATTTTCAACAGTTTGAAGCTCAAGTCCAGCTTCACTCGCTCGTTTCACAACGGCTTCAGCCAGTGGGTGTTGAGAAGCTTCTTCCAAGGAAGCTGCCAATCCAAGCACTTCTACTTCGTCGCCGATGATATCTGTGACCACAGGTTTCCCTTCAGTCAAAGTCCCTGTTTTATCAAAGACAATGGTTTGGACTTTCTGGATTTCCTGTAGAACCGTTCCATTTTTGAGGAGAACTCCCATCTTGGCACTGCGACCTGTCCCCACCATAAGGGCTGTCGGTGTTGCAAGTCCCAAGGCACAAGGGCAGGCAATAATCAGAACTGCTACTCCATAGAGAAGCGAAGACACAAAGCTCGCTCCAAGCACAACTACACTATCCCTGAGCAAGACGAACCAAACCCAAAAGGTCACAATCCCTAAAATGACAACGGCTGGGACAAAAATCCCTGAAATTTTATCCGTCAAGTCCTGAATCGGCGCACGACTTGTCTGAGCTTTCTTCACAAAATCCACAATCTGAGCCAAAACAGTCTCTGAACCAACTTTTTCTGCTCTAAAAACAAGTGTTCCACTATTATTGATGGTTGAACCAATGACGGTATCTCCAACTGTCTTGTCCACAGGCAGACTCTCACCTGTCACCATAGACTCATCAATACTAGAGATACCTTCTACTACGACACCATCAACCGCAATCTTTTCACCGGGACGCACTCGAATCAGGTCACCTACCTTGACTTGCTCCAAAGGGACTTGAACATAGTTATCCTCACGCAAGACTTCTGCAGTTTTAGCCTGCAAGTCAAGTAATTTCTCCACAGCTTGGGAAGTATTTTTCCGCATTTTCTCCTCAAAAACGGCTCCCATAAGAACGAAGAAGAAGATAAAGGCAGCACTTTCAAAGTAAACGGGGAGACCAGCGAAGAAGGCAACTAAGCTATAGAAATAGGCCACTAGGGTTCCCAGAGCAACCAAGGTATCCATGTTGGCATTGTGCTTTTTAAAACTAGCCCAAGCACTTTGGATATAAGGACCACCTGCTACTAGCATAATCGGTGTTGTGGCTAAAAAGGTGCCCCAACGCATGACTTGGTGACTAATTGCTCCTGTCGACATCCCAATCATGAGGATTACAAGAGGCACAGTAAAGATACTAGTAATCCAAAAACGCTGTAAAAGTGATAGAGATTTTCGAGTCTTCTCAACAACTGTATAACTTCCCTTTTGCATCTTCATACCACAAGAAAATTCATGTTGACCTAATTCTTGAGGTGTAAAACGAATGACTTTCTCCTCATCTACGCCGATTGGTTCCAAGATGCCTTCTTCTTCAAAAAGAATTTCCTTATAACAGTTTGAAGGTGTCAAACGGTGAAAGGTGATCTCAGCAGGAACTCCTTTTTGCAGTTGAATGTGGGCTGGATGGTAGCCTTTGTCTGCCGTGATACGGATTTTTTGAACACCATTTTCAAGACTTGCTTTTACAATTTCAGTCATATCATTCTCCTATTCTACAATCATCTTACCGTGCATCATATTCATGCCACAAGAGAAACCATACTCTCCAGCCTGCTCAGGCGTGATTTCCACTACATACTCTTCCCCCATTGGCAGATCCGCATGTACACCAAAGTCTGGAAATACGATCTGATCCAAACATGGTGAAGGATCTTTGCGGTCAAAGACAATGCGGGCTGGCACTGATTTCTTGAGGATAATCAACTCAGGCGTATAGCCCCCCATGACCTCCACTCGAATCTCTTGGTAGCCGTTTTTTTGCTGGGCCTTTTGTCCAGATTTTTCAGGCTTTTTGAAAAACCAAAACAAGATAAACGCGATAAGGGCAATACAAATAATGGTTACAATACTATTTAACATGACGTCTCCTTTACATACAATTACATTTTACTTCTGTTACAGCGCTTGATTTCTTCTCAGAAATCACAGCTTCCAAGTCTTCCAAGTCAGCCTGAGTAAAATCACATTCAGCAATCAAATCAGCCAACAAGTTCTTAATCCTACGGGAACAAACCTTGTCCTTGATATCTTGGACAAGCAAGTCTCGGCTTTGGTCTAGAGTTAAAAGCGCCGAATAAACAAAGAACTTGCCTTCTTTTTTCCTTGTCAGACACTCTTTCTCAACCAAACGAGCCAAAAGAGTTTGAATGGTTGACTTGGACCAGTCGAACCGCTCCGCCAGAACCCTTATCAAATCCGTACTAGTCTGCTCTCCTTGCATCCAAATAATCTTCATGACCTGCCATTCTGCATCTGAAATCTGCATAATCACACCTCCTAAATCTACATTTGTCAATTTCAATTATCAGTATACCCTTATAATCTACATTTGTCAACTATGAAATTAAGCTTTTCTTTGAAAAATTGAATTTTAACCATTTGATAAAGGATTTGCAGTCAAATCTTACTATATAAACTATAAAAATATGCTATACTAAAGAAAAAAAGAAAACAACCACTAGGGGTGCGTAAAGCTGAGATTAACGACTGTTAGACCCTTTGACTCAATCTAGGTAATGCTAGCTGATGGAAGTGGAAATGATAATGGGGGCTAGCAGTCTTCTATTGCCTTTCTAAAACGGACCAGCTTGTTCTTAAGAATACAAACTTCAGTTGGTTGGGAGGTTTTAGATGACTTATTTACCCGTTGCTTTGACCATTGCAGGGACTGACCCTAGTGGCGGTGCTGGCATTATGGCTGATTTAAAGTCATTCCAAGCTAGAGATGTCTATGGAATGGCCGTTGTGACCAGTCTTGTCGCTCAAAATACCAGAGGCGTTCAATTGATCGAGCACGTTTCTCCTCAAATGTTGAAATCCCAATTGGAGAGTGTCTTTTCGGATATCAAGCCTCAGGCTGTAAAAACTGGCATGTTGGCGACTACTGAAATTATGGAAATCATCCAGCCCTATCTTAAAGAGCTGGATTGTCCCTATGTTCTTGACCCTGTTATGGTCGCTACTAGTGGAGACACTCTGATTGATACCAGTGCCAGAACTTACCTAAAAACAAACCTACTTCCCCTTGCAACTATTATTACACCCAATCTTCCTGAGGCAGAAGAGATTGTTGGTTTTTCAATCCATGATCCTGAAGACATGCAGCGTGCTGGTCGCCTGATTTTAAAAGAATTTGGTCCTCAGTCTGTTGTTATTAAAGGTGGGCATCTCGAAGGCGGTGCCAAAGATTTCCTCTTTACCAAGGAGGAGCAATTTGTCTGGGAAAGTCCACGAATTCAAACCTGTCATACACATGGTACTGGATGTACCTTTGCTGCAGTCATCACTGCTGAACTAGCCAAGGGGAAAAACCTCTATCAGGCAGTTGATAAGGCCAAGGCCTTTATCACAAAGGCCATCCAAGACGCTCCTCAACTCGGCCATGGTTCTGGCCCAGTCAACCATACAAGTTTTAAAGATTAAAAAAACTCTCTAGTTCCTACTTTAAGGGAATTAGAGAGTTTTTATACTTCTTCAAACCACGTCAACTTTATCTGCAACCTCAAAGCTGTGCTTTGAGCAACCTGCGACTAGCTTCCTAGTTTGCTCTTTGATTTTCATTGAGTATTAATTAGAAAATAATGTCATCCAACTTTGTTAAGAAGGCTTGCGTTTTTGCCTCTATATCTTCTGCCTGCATCAAATCACGCACTACAGCTACACCAGCTATACCCGTGCCGATAAGTTGGTCAATATTCTCTGATGTCAAGCCGCCAATAGCAACTACTGGAATGGCGACCCTTTGGCAAATTGTCTTCAAGGTTGAAATCAGGGTGATAGGCGCATTTTCCTTGGTCGTAGTCGGGAAAATGGCTCCTGTCCCCAAGTAATTCGCCCCTCCATCTTCTGCCTCGAGGGCTCTTTTTACAGTTTTAGCTGTGACACCAAGTATTTTGTCAGGGCCCAAGACTTGTCGAGCAACCGAAACTGGTAGTTCATCGTCTCCGATATGCAGACCAGCAGCATCAACTGCGAGACAGACATCCAAGCGATCATCGATTATCAAGGGTACCTGATAGGAATCTGTTATTTCCTTGACTTGTTTTGCCAGTTGATAATATTGATTGGTTGTAAGATTTTTTTCTCGCAATTGGACTATAGTAACCCCTGAACGGCAAGCCGTCTCAACCTTTTCAAGAAAGCTTTCCAAGGAATCTTGGTAGCGATTGGTTACTAGATACAGTCTAAGCGCCTCTCTATTCATAAACATCTCCTTTGATGGCATCTAGCCAATTTTCATCTCTTTTGAGGAGCGAAAGCTGATTGAGTACTTGGTATCGAAAATCTTCCAATCCCATTCCTTGAACAACTATTCTCTCAGCGGAGATATTGAGATAAGAAACCGCTAGGAAAGAAGCTTCAAAGGCAGTCTTTCCTTGGCTGAGAAAAACAGCTGTTAAAGCTCCAACCAAGTCTCCTGTCCCTGTTATCCAGTCTAATTCAGCACAGCCATTTCCCAGTACAGCGACCTGATTCTTCGAAACGATGAGGTCCTTAGGGCCTGTGACTAAGAATGACATACCTGGATAGATCTGACACCAGTCTTTCAAGACTTGAAGCAAATCCTCAGTTTCTTGATCTTTAGCACTCGCATCTACCCCAACGCCGTGGTGTTTTAAGCCAACAAGACTTCGGATTTCCGACATATTTCCTTTAAGTACCGTAGGTCTATAGTCTAAAAGGTCTTTAACTAAGCTCTTACGAATGGATGAAACTGTTACGCCAACTGCATCTACTACCATTGGAAGACAAACTTGATCTGCATAAGAAGCTGCCATACGGATTGCTTTTTCCTTCTCAGCTGACAAATGCCCCAAATTGATGAAGAGTGCCTGGCTTTGCTTAGTAAAATCAAGAACCTCACGGGGATCATCTGCCATAACTGGTTTACATCCCAGAGCCAAAATCCCATTTGCTAGCATCTCACAAGAAATCTCATTGGTAATACAGTGAATGAGGGAAGTCGTTGCCAGAGGAAAAGGATTTGTAAATGCCTGCATCAGTCTATCCTTTCATCAAAGAAATATCCCTGAACTTTTTTAAAGAATTCCTGCTTGATTAAAAATCGAAAGGCAATAAAGGAAATCGCTGTACCAATCAAGGTTGCTCCGAAAAATCGAGGAGTGTAGATAAACCAGCTAAGCTTAGCGGCCGATCCTGTAAAGAGTACCATAACAGGATAGGAAACAATAGAACCAATAATACCTGTTCCCAAAATTTCTCCCAAGGCAGAAAAGTAAAATTTTCGACCATACTTATAAAAGAGACCTGCTAGAAGGGCTCCAAAAGTCGCTCCTGTTAGAGCTAAAGGCGGAATTCCTTGAGTCGTCATACGGATAAAGGCTGTCACTGTAGCCATAACCAAGGCATAAACAGGTCCCATCATGATTCCTGCTAGAATATTGACTACACTGGACATCGGTGCCATTCCCTCAATCCGAAAGATAGGCGTAAGGACTACATCAAGGGCAATCATCATGGATAAAATGGTTAATTTGTGAACTTGTAATTGGTGCTTTCTCATATTTCTATTCTTCTCCTGTTTCTAAAGACTGTAAATCGCTCTTCCATGTCTGGTGTTGGTAGGCCATTTCCCAAAACTTAGCTTCCATATGAACACTGATGTGGAAGGCATCTAGCATTTTTTTCTTGTCTGTCTCGTCACTTTCTCGATAGAGCTGATTGACCAGAGCCTCTTCCTCTCTGATCTGTTGCTCCAACTCATCCGTAATATAAGTTTCAATCCATTGTTGGTAGAGAGGATTTGGTGATGGTTTAAGATTAAGTGATTTGCCTATATCATGGTATAACCAAGGACAAGGAAGCAAACTTGCAAAAGCGATGGCTAAGTTTGGCTCTGCAAATTGACGATAAATGTGCGAAATGTAATGATAACAAGTTGGAGCGATTGGATGTTGCTCCATTTCCTGATCGCTGATTTCCAATTCCTTGAAAAATTGTTGGCGGATAAATAACTCACCCTCCACTAAACTCTGAGCATTTTGTTTCAAGAGTCTTTTCATCTCTTGGTTTGAAGTCTTATCAGCCAAGAGGTGATAGGCTTCTGAGAAGGCCTTCAAATAGTAGGCATCCTGAATCAAGTAATAGCGAAAGATGGACGGGTCTAAATTACCCTCTTGCAACTGTAAAACAAAGGGGTGATGAAAGGAAGCCTGCCAAGCTTCCTTGGATAATTCCATCGCAATATCTGTAAATTCCATAATAACTCCTTTATAAAAATAGACTGGTTTGAAGCAATAAAAAGAAAAGCAAGTAGATGAATATTGTCCTTTGAGGAATATAAAAAGTCCGATAGCTATTCTCCACCTGTGCATGTTCGTCATATCCATGCGCCGACAGGGCTCTCAGGTAAAGATGGCGCCACCTAAAGACTGTCATCAGAACCTTGCTGTAAATCAAGGGAGACCAAAAATGCAGTTCTTGACCGCGTAATAAGCAAGCTTCCTTGAGGGACTTGATTTCTTGCTGAATAAGGGGGAAGGAATTAAATACCACAATCAAGGCATAGGCCCAAGAGCGTGATAACCCCTTTTGGGCCAAGTACAAGAGAAGCTCTTTTAGGGAAATAGAGGAAACAAAGACAAGGCCGATACAAACTGTCACAAAAGCCCTCGTTCCAAGCATGACTGCCTGCGAAGCATCCCCATGTAACTGAACTGCCCAATAGTTGGCCAAAGATGGCAAAATGGCAAGCAGAAGCATCCAAGCCAATACTTTAAATCGACGGTAATAGAGCATAAAGAGAATACAAAATGCGACTACCGAAAGATTCAGAGCAATCGAAGGAATGAAAGATGTTTCCAAGGATAAAATCAGCAAAAAGAGACTGATAATCGGTGTCTGGGTTGCTACTTTGACCATACTATCTCACCTCCTTTTGGGTATTGCTACTCTGAGATGTGAGTGGTTTGGTAATTGTCACTTCTTTCACATGACTGAGACCCTGACTAGTCATCTCAATCCAATAATCAACCACAGAAATCAAGGGATCCAAACGATGGCTAATGATCAGAAAACTTCTTCCTTGATTTCTCTCCTCCACAATCCACTGACAAAAATAATGGCAGGCTCTATCATCCAAACCAGCAAAAGGTTCATCTAGCAAAATCACAGACGCCTTGCTGGTCAAGATGGTCAAGAGCTGAAGAATCTTTTGCTGGCCACCACTTAATTCATAGGGGCTCTTATCGAGTGCCTGCTCCAGATCAAAATATCGTAAAGCTTGGAAAATTCGTTGATTTCTTTCAGAATCAGGTCCATCTAATTGAAGTTCCTCTCGCAGACTGACTCGGATAAACTGCTTCTCAGCTTCTTGAACAACACCCGTCAGGTCACGATACAAACTCTTTTTCTTTTTCAGGACTGTTCCCTTCCAGGTAATGCGCCCCTTATACTTTTGAAATTGAAGAATGGAGCGAAAGAGGGTTGATTTCCCTACACCATTATCACCCAAGATACAGGAAATTCCTTGGTAGAATGTAAAATCCGCAATCGAAAAGAGGGGACGCTTATCCAGCTCACAAGTCGTTCTATCCATATGGAATAGTTCTGGGCTAGAAGCAACTTCCTTTGAAGCAACCTGTGTCATCTCAGAGGTAGGGATTTGAAACACTTCCCTTAGTTGGCCTTCTCTTAGCTCCACCATATGGTCGATATAGGCTTCATAGTCCGTTAAATCATGGTCGCACAGGATGACTGTCTTCTCATTAGAGGCCAATTCTTTTAGAATCTCCAATATCTCTATCCTACTCTTGCGATCAATGGAAGCAAAGGGCTCATCCAAGAGATAGACACTAGGATTCATAGCAAAGATAACAGCCAAAGCAGCCTTTTGCTTTTCCCCACCTGATAAGTGATGAATGGGACGGTGCAAGATTGCCTTGCAGCGACATTGCTGAACCACCTCTGCTATTTTAGAATCAATTTCCTGAACGGGATGCCCAATATTTTCCAAGGTAAAAATCAGCTCCTCAAACAAGTTCTCCATGGTAAATTGATGATTGGGATTTTGAAAGAGAATACCAACCGTCTGGACACGTTCGATGATAGAAAGCTGACCGACCTCGCTCCCATTTATCAGGACTTGACCACTATAGGGAAGAGAACTGACTTGGGCGATTATTTGAAAGAGGCTCGATTTTCCTGAACCACTGCTCCCAACTAACAAGGTAAAGGCTTGCGCATGAAAAGTAAAATCAAGCGGCTCAGAGAAGATTGGGGACTGAATCGCTCGTAGTTCCAGCCCCATCTATGCCTTGCCCCCAGCTGCAAACTGATGATAAAGTTTGACAATGGCACGAACCAAGATGGTACAGAAGAAAAAGACAGAAATAAAGCGCACCACAAGCAAGGAAAGGACAAAAGGAAGGGAGAAGGCGTAGTAACCTAATTTAATGTATTCATAGACAAAGCTAACAAGCGTAATCCCAATACTATTGGCAGTTAGAGAGAGCCAACTTTCATAGCGATTCTTGGTTACGATAAAACCAAGTTCACTTCCCAAACCTTGAACCAAGCCAGACAAAAGGGCACCTAGACCGAATTGGCTACCATAAAGGACTTCAGCAAGCGCAGCCAGCACTTCTCCAATCGTTGCGCTTCCCACTCTTGGAACAAAGATGGCCGCAATGGGCGCAGCCATACACCAGAGACCAAAAAGGATTTCATTGGCAAAGGCCTGCAAGCCAAGAGGTGCTAAAATCAGAGTGAGGATATCAAACAGATAGCCAGATCCTACAAAAACGCCACCAAAAAAGATAGACAAGAAAGCAAGTAAGATAACATCTTTTAATTGCCATTTTTTCAACATAAAAAACTCCTTTTTTAAAGAAAAGTGGGGTATTCAAGGTGAGCTACCTAAATGCTTTGTATCATCTTCATCCAGTTTCGTAAAAGAAAAAACTCTAATTACAGATAGGAATTAGAGTTCAGCTTACAAGATTAGATGGTTAGTTTCTATAAATACAAAACCATTTCACATTTCCCTTCGCCAGTCTTAACTGTATCAGGTTCAATGGGTATCATCTCAGCCTAAAGCACCCCAAATGTCTTTATTATTTAATTATATAAATATTATAACAAACGATTTTTTTCAGTTCAAGAAATTGAACTGGGAAACACACTCTTGCACTCACAAAGATAGCAAGTCTTTTTTTTGCAAAAACCAAATGTCTTGTTTGATAGATTAGCTATTTAAACTAAATCTGGACATATCTTTTTAGAAAAGGAAAACTTCCACTTACTTAGAATCCAAGGATAGATACCTATTGTTCACTCATTTCTCGAACAGTTTTTTCTATATTTTTTGCATACGATATTGCTGAAATGATTGAAACACCATCCATATTAGCCTTCATAATGTCTTTAATATGTTGCGTCTGTATCCCACCAATTGCAACTAAGGGCATTTGTGGCAATAGTTTTCTCATCAATTTAAGACCTTCATAACCTATAGCACTACCAGCATCATCCTTTGACTGGGTAGCAAATACAGGACCAACACCAACATAATCTACATATTCAACTTTTGATTGTTGAAATTCTTCCTTGTTTTTTATAGAAAGACCAATTATTTTATCTGGCATCAATTTTCTAATTTCATCGACTCCAAGGTCATCCTGTCCTACATGTACGCCATCAGCGTCAATTTCCATTGCCAAATCAATATCATCATTAACGATAAATGGAACATTATATTTTTTACAAAGATCCTGTAGTTTTATTGCTAATTCGACTTTTTCTATACCTTTCAGGGCTCCCTCACCTTTTTCACGGAATTGAAATAAGGTTATACCACCTTTTAAGGCTTCCTCAACGACCGTATATAGATCTTTTCCTTGGCAAGTAGTCGTTCCACAAATAAAATATAGTTTTAGTAATTCTTTATGAAACATTTTACTTCACTCTTTTGAATTCCTTTACATCTTCGTCTGTAATCTCGTATAAGGCATTTATAAATTCAACTTTAAATGTTCCAGGAAGATGCCCATTTGGACGTTTTTCTGCCATTTCTCCAGCGATATTGTAAACCAACATTGCTGTTTCTAATGATTTCAATTCTTGACCTTTTTCAAGTCCGATAAAGCTTGCTACTACAGCACCTAATAAGCATCCTGTCCCAATAACTTTTGGCATCATGGCACTACCATTATGAATCGTTACCACTTCTCCATTAACCGCAATGGCATCCACTTCACCTGTTACTATTATAGGAATATTGAATTTCTTATTTGCTGCTAGAGCAATTTCGTCAATATTATCTACGCCTGCACTATCTACTCCTTTAGATGCCACATTTATTCCCACTAAAGAAGCAATCTCTCCAGCATTTCCTCTAATCGCTGCAAGTTTGTAATTATTTATTAAATCTTCGGATACTTTTTTTCTATAAGATCCTGCTCCACAAGCTACAGGATCTAAAATTGCTGGGACATTATATTTCTCTGCAATTTTCAGAGCAGCTTGGTATAATTTCCAATTTTCATCTGTCAATGTTCCTATGTTTATTAATAAACCACCAGCATACTTTAACAAATCCTCTAAATCTGCTGGAAACTCACTCATGGCTGGTGATGCACCCAGTGCTACTAATCCATTTGCTGTGAAATTTTTTACTACATCATTGGTGATACAAATGACCAAAGGTGCTTTTTCTTTTAATAATTTTAAACTTGTCATATTGAAATCTTTCCTTTTCACTTTATACGATCTACTGATTTCGATTTATCTCTATCTTTCGTTAAGAAATTTTTTTATTTACATTGAATGATTTATGCTCAATGAAAATCAAAGAGCAAACTAGGAAGCTAGCCGTAGGCTGTACTTGAGTACGGCAAGGTGAAGCTGACGTGGTTTGAATTTGATTTTCGAAGAGAATTACCTCATCAAATTTGTAAATATCCTAAACTTTCTCTAGGCATCGTAACCAATATCAAAAAAGGCTAATTCTAAAACGACTGCTTGATTCCAGCGTTGCTGAAGTTCTGTCAAATCTTCTAGACCTTTCCCAACACGATTAAGTTCATCAACCAGAAATTGAACCCACTCTGCAAAGAAAGGACCTCTGTGGAGATTGATCCATTCCGAATGAATGTAGGCTTCAGGTAGAGCCAAATCTTTAGAACCCCAGTCTAAATAGAGACCTTCTGCAATGACCAGCATGACCAAAAGATGTGCATAGTTTGATGAATCCACTGCCGAATACATTAGATCCTGAAAGGCTTTTGTTACAGGATGCAAGGTCACTTCCAGATAATCATTCTCAGATACTTTTAACTCTTTGAAAGCCTTCTGGAAATAACCGTCTTCATCTGCTTCAAGAAAGCCTAGTTGCTTGGCAAAACGAAGCTTGGATTCAAGCTGGTCTGCGTGGGCTACGCAGGCACCCAGCATGGATAAGAAGGCATCAAAGAAGTGATAATCTTGAATTAGGTAGTCTTTTAAGACCTTATTCTCAATTGTCCCCTCAAAAAGTTCCTTAACAAAACGATGATTGATTGCATCCTGCCAATCCTTCTGACTGCTTTTTAATAATTCTCCAACAGTCAAACCTGGCTCAAATGCATAGTCTTGTGTTTCCATATTTACTTTTCCTCTCTTTACTCGTTCGTAATCGACAAAACATCAAGAAAATCCTAGTTTTACTTGACCTTTTTAAAGAAAATCAAGGGCATTTGCAGAGAGCTACCTAAACAAGCCTATCCAGTTTGTATAAACAAAAAAGCTCCAATTACAATCAAGAATTAGAGTTGACTTACAAGATTAGATCGTTCATTTCGCCATACGAAAAAACGTTTCACATTTCCCTTCGCCAGTCTTAACTGTATCAGGTTCAATGGGTATCATCTCAGCTTAAAGCACCCCAAATGTCTTTATTATTTAATTACTGAACCAGTATAGCAAAAAATGAAAGCCCTAGCAAGATATTTGACTGAAAAATATATTTATATAGATTTCAATGGTGATTTATTCTTCCTATAGACGAAGAAAAACCTCCACATCAAGTGGAGGCAAGCTATTTTATCAATACAATTTTAAGTCACGAGGGTCAACTGGGAAGGTTGGATTGTATGGGTTGTGACGGAGTTTGAAGTGTTTGACATCTTCAATAGTCTGAGTTCCAGACAATTGCATGACTGTCTTCAATTCCGCATTCAAGTGTTCAAAGACTTGACGCACACCAACACTACCGCCGAGAGCCAAGCCATAGATAACCGGGCGGCCAATAGCTACCAAGTCTGCTCCTGAAGCCAAGGCTTTAAAGACGTGTTGGCCACGACGAATACCAGAGTCAAAGACAATTGGCACACGTTTATCAACTGCTTCAGCTACTTCTTGAAGTGAATCGAAGGCAGCTGGTCCACCGTCGATTTGGCGACCACCGTGGTTGGTTACCCAGATACCAGAGGCACCTGCAGCAAGCGAACGTTCAACGTCCTCACGGCATTGTGGTCCTTTAACGTAAACTGGTAATCCTGAATATTCAGCGATAAATTCTACATCACGTGGAGACAAGCGTTGTTTAGCTGATTTGTAAACAAAGTCCATTGATTTTCCAGCACCTTCTGGCAGATATTCTTCAACAATCGGCATGCCAACTGGGAAGACAAAACCATTACGCTTGTCCACCTCACGATTGCCCCCTACAGTCGCATCTGCTGTCAAGACAATCGCTTTGTAACCTTCAGCCTTCACACGGTCCATGATATGGCGGTTGATTCCATCATCTTTACTAAAGTAGAATTGGAACCAGTGAGGTGTCCCTTGAAGGGCTTCTGTAATTTCTGGAAGATCTACAGTAGAGTAAGAGCTAGTTGTGTAAAGAGAACCAAACTCATGCACACCACGTGCAGTCGCCACTTCACCTTGTTCATTTGCCAATTTATGAGCCGCAACAGGCGCCATAATGATTGGTGAAGACAATTTTTCACCTGCAAATTCAATCTCTGTGCTTGGATTTTCTACATTGCAAAGCGTATGCGGAACGATGAGTTTGTGGTTAAAGGCGCGAATATTCTCACGTAAAGTGAAAGTATCTTCCGCCCCACTAGCGATATAGCCAAATGCTGCTTTAGGGATAACTTGTTGCGCCATTGGCTCCAAATCATAGGTATTGATGAAATCTACATGACCTTCTGCATTGCTTGTTTTGTATGACATAAAATGCCCTCCTTAATAAGTAAGCGTTTACTTTGTATATTACAAAAATATCATAACTCTTTTTTCAAAACTTTTCAAATATTTTGTTTGGAAATTTCATACTTACAATCATTTTACAGAGATAATTAAAAATGATAAACTTTCTTAAATTATTGAAATTCAAATAATCTTTTCATTTTCTAATACTTTATCATCAAATTGTTCAGCTAGTATAGTTGCTGAGTGATAAAGTTCCTTTGCTTTATTTTTATCATTTTCAAAATAAAGATAGCACTTAGCTTCAAATACTGAAATTCCAGGTTTATAGACTTGCAACGTTGTTACTGATAAAATTTCATTCATCTTTTTTACTAGAGATATCATATGTTTATAGTCATTATGAACAACATAAACAACCGCTATGGCACAAAGAACTGATAGTAGCTCTACATTATACATTTCATCACTAACTAATTGCTGTTTCAACAACTTAATCCGAAAATCATCTAATGCTCTCTTCTATAAATCAAGTCTTGACATTGCATAGCAAAATAATCAATTAATAGTAAATCATTGAATGTGTAAACTTGCTTTAGTGTTACTTGCTTAAAATAATCATCAAAAATATCTTCAGCGAAACTACCTGTCCCTGTTCTTATCAAGTCTAATATTCTTTCAATCAAGTCTAGACTCAGCAACTCTTCCTCAGAGAGAGCTAGTTCTTTATTTTCAAGAAAAGTATCTATCGGAACTTCTAATCGCTTAGATAAATATTGTAACTTAGTAATTGTTGGCAAGGATTGCCCAAGCTCAGTACGCATCAGCTGTTTGATTATTAAGTCAGCTTCTGTCCACAGACCTCTTCTCTCATCAATTTGTGACGTTCACGTTCCTGTCTTACTCTATGACCAATTTCAGTTTTAATATCTGTTGTCATTCTTACCTCTTAACCACAATCCATAAATTAACATACTTTTAATTCTTCGGCTAAAAATTAACAATAATTCTTTTTCAAATCCGTCATATTATTTTCTAAAACTTGGATGTCTTGGCTGACTTTGAGAATGACAATGCTGCCTTGAATACTGGAGATGACTTGACGGGCCTGCAACTGCGCCCGCTCTTCTGACCAGTCAGCATGCAGGTCTTGCAAGAGGCTGGCTAACTTCTCTGTCCATTGGGTCATAAAATCATTGAGAGGACAGCGGAAGTTCTCATCTTCTGTGGACAATTCCACAATCAGATTACCAATTGGGCAACCATAAAAGACCGTCTGACTTTCATGAAATTGACAAACCCAGTCAATCATATCCGAAAACTTGTCACTGTCAGACTTGTCTGCTTCAAAAATATCTTCAAAAAGCTCTTTTCGCCAATTTGCTAAAATATCTTGAATGACCGTCAAACCAATTTCCTTCTTAGATTTGAAATAATAATAAAGCTGTCCCTTGCCAACATCAGCTGCCTCCATGATGTCACTGATGGAGGTGGCCACATAACCCTTCTGATAAATCAATTCCTCAGCACTTTGTAAAATACGCTCTTTAACGCTCATCTACTCACCTCTCTTTTTTCCTATTATAGCAGATTCAGAGTCTGAGACCAAACAATTGAAACCACCTCCTTTTGCCACTGTTTTATCATTAAAATTTTTTGTTCTGAGCAAATTAATTTACAAATTCAATTTTAGATGTTATTATAATTGTACCGAACGGTCAGTATGTAACTAAAACTACCATTTGGAAAATCATCAAACTAACAGTCTAAATTCCTATTGGCTGTTAATCAAATCATATTAGGAGGAACCTCATGTTCAATCAGAAAAATGTCGCATTTGTTATCACAGACCCGCAAGTTGAATTCTTAAAATCTACTGGTAAAGGATTCGGAGCAACTAAAGATGTTCTTGAAAAAGTTAATACTATTGAAAATCTGACAAAGCTTTTCGCTCTTGCTAAAGAGCGTGGCTACAAGCGTTTTATCTCACCGCACTACTTCTATCCACACGATCACAAGTGGCAATTTAAAGCTGCTGGTGAAACGATGATGATTGAAAACGAAATGTTTTGGCGTGATAGCCAGTATTCAGCAATTCCAGAAGGCTCTGGAGCAGATATGATTGAAGAGATTAAACCATTTTTGGATGAAGATACTATTGTTGTCAACGGACATAAAATCTTTGGCCCAGAAAGCAACGACCTTAACCTTCAACTCCGCAAAAATGGTATCGACACCGTCATCTTGGCTGGTATGAATGCTAATCTCTGCGTGGATTCACACATGCGTGAACTCATAGAATTAGGCTACAATGTCATTGTTGTTAACGATGCTGTCGGTGCTCCAGGTGAAGAAGCCTACCAAGCTGCACTAACAAACTACGGCTACATTGCCAACCAAGTTTTGACAACTGAGGAAGTTATCGCTCAACTTTAGTATTAAAAACAAAATCAGGTAATCCTAGCGACTACCTGATTTTCTATGTTTTAAGCATTTTGCCAATTTTCTTGGTCTTCTTTAAAGCGTTTTAAGAGGTCCAAGCCTTCTGGCGTGATGTAACCTTCTTCTTGGGCTAGGTGGATGAGTTCACTGTAGTTAGAAAGCGTCACAAGTTTGACACCTGCGTCTGAGAAGTTCTTATCTGCTTTTGGCAATTGGTAGCTGAAAATCGCTACAACTCCAAGTACATCTGCTCCTTCTCGCTTAGCTGCGGCTACGGCTTCAAGAACAGAACCTCCTGTTGAAATAAGGTCTTCAACCACTACCATTTTTTGACCTTGATTTACCCGACCTTCTATTTGGTTACCAGCTCCGTGGTCTTTTGGTTTGCTACGGATATAGGCAAATGGTAAGTTCATCTTATCAGCAATGATAGCTCCGTGAGGAATTCCTGCTGTTGCAGTTCCTGCAATCACTTCAACCTCTGGAAAGGCTTCTTTGATAGCATCCACAAAACCATTTTCAATCAAGCTACGAGTTTCTGGATAGGCAAGTGTCACACGGTTATCTGTGTAAATCGGTGACTTGATACCAGATGCCCAAGTGAAAGGCTCCTCTGGTTTGAGGTAAACTGCTTGAATTTTCAAGAGGTGGCTAGCGATATCTTTAGCAAGTGTCATGGTCTTCTCCTTTTATTTTTATAATCTATTTTTTAATTCCAGTCCTGTGTCCATTCATCCTTGATGGCATGATAAGCTGCAACAGGATCTTCAGCTTGGGTAATGGGACGTCCCACTACGATATAGTCACTACCGATTTGATAAGCATCCGCTGGCGTCATGACGCGTTTTTGATCTCCTACTGCAGCACCTGCAGGGCGAATCCCCGGTGTCAGACAGATAAAATCTGGATTGGTGGCCTGCTTGATGAGTTGTACTTCCTGAGCCGAGCAAACGACACCATCCAAGCCAGCTTCAGCTGTCTTCTTGGCATAGTGAATCACAGACTCTTGCAGACTGGTTTGAATATTTTGAAAATCCTGCATCTGAGCTTCTGATGTTGAGGTCAGCTGCGTTACAGCGATCAATTTGGCTTGACTTCCAAGACCTTCACGCGCAGCCTTCATCATCTCTACGCCGCCAGCCGCATGAACATTTGTCATATCCACACCAAGCTGAGATAGGACCTTCATGGCTGACTTGACTGTATTAGGAATGTCATGCAGCTTGAGATCCAAAAAGACACTGTGTCCCAGATCTTTTAAGTAGGATACAATCTCAGGACCCGCTGCGTAATAGAGCTCCATCCCTACCTTGAGATAAAGGCTTTCTTCTGCTGGGAAATGAGCTAAAAATTCCTTGACCGCCTCAAAACTAGGAAAATCAAGAGCAATGACTGGACGATGTTCTCGCATAGGTTTCTCCTTCTACCTTTGCTAGTGAGAGAGTCTGGCCACAAGAAGACACGAAAAAAGGAACCTGCCAACAGCAAGGTTCCACGAAAAATGGGTAGTCTCCACCCTTTCACCGTCTAACCTTAGCTGCCTCTCTGGACTGCTTTAAAGGTTTTTTACTATTCTATTATTTCTACTAACACTTGTCAAGTAAAAACATGTTCACTAAAGAGTTATAGGAGAAAAGCTAAACCTAGCGACGCGATGAACGCTGACTTGTTTGGTTTCGATTGCTCTCTTCCTCCAATTTTTTCTTCTCTTCTTCCAATTTATTCTGCTGTTCTTCCAGCCTTTTCTTCTCTTCCTCTTTCTGTTTCTTCTCAGCTTCCTTGGCCTCTTGTTTGGCTTTTTCCTCAGCCTCCATAATTAATTTATCCGCCACAGTGTAACTGTAAATTCCAGCTTCCATGTCGACCACACTCGGTTCTGACAATTGTGGCTTAATCTTACTATAGTAAGGCAATTTCTTACTCATTTCAGAAAGAGGAACCAAGACTTCGTCCGAATCATTCATGGTCAATCGAATTAGATCTGATGTCACCTTGCTTGGGGCTAGTTCCACCTTCTGAATAGCCGCCTTGAGTTCTGGACTAATTTGAGAAAGTTCTGAGGTAAAGGTCTTGACTTGTTCGCTGTCATTAAAGAGAACTGATAAATAAGTTTCTGGCAGACTCACCAAACTTACTGCGCTAGTCTCCACCTTCCCACTGGAAAGAATAGGATAATGATTTTCACCAGAAACATAGTAGGCAACAATATCGTATTCCTTGACCTTAATAGTAAACTTGGTTGGAAATTGATAGACAAGCTGAGCTGATTCAACCCAATAATTAGACTTGATCTGTTCTTCATATTTTGCCTTGTCTAGCAGAAGGTTAATCGTATAATCCGAATCCTGAATGCCTGAAGCCTGTCGAATATCATCAGCTGTAGTTTGCACCGTTCCCTCAACACGAATATCCTTCATGGTCGCATAAGGACTAAGCAAGTAGGCAGATGCAACTAATAAAAGCAGACTGAGAAACAAAATCGAGATAGCCCGCCAGATATGAACTCCTGGAATTTTCGGTTTAGCCGGTTTTTCCTTTACAGGCTTTTTCTCCTGTTTATTCTGTTTCTTTGGCTCTTTGGATTTTTGTTCTTCTTTGGCTACTTCTTTTTTGACGTCTTCTGACTTTTCTACTTTTTCTTCAGACTCTTCTTTAGCTGATTCTGGGTCTTTTGGTTCAGGCTCACTCTCTTTGTCTTCAGTTTCATCTGACTTTTCAGATTTAGAAGCCATTCGAGCTTGTCTTTCTTTTTCCTTCTCCTCAGCTAGGGCTGCCTCTTCTTCAGCCTTCTTTTTTAGATATTCTTGGTTTCGTTTCTGCCATTCTGATAACTCTTTAAATTCTTCGAGGATTTCTTTGCCCTCATTTTTCTTATCTTTTGACATTTACTTTCCTTATGATAAATCTTTTTTCAATAATTCATAAAAATCTGCTAGAGATTTCAATTCCTTAGAAGCCTTCATCTTAGCTTGGTAATCTTCCTTGTGGCTTAGTAAGTGAGAAAGCTTCTCTTCCAAACTATCCAAGGTCAAATCGCTTTCTTGAAGCTCTTCTGCATAGCCTTTCTTAACAAAGTAAGCCGCATTTTCTATCTGATCTCCACGACTAGCTTCACGACCAAGTGGCACAATAACATGCAATTTTGCCATGGCTAAGAGCTCAAAAATCGTATTGGCACCACCTCGTGTCACAACAATATCAGCCAATTCCATCAAGGGTTGATAGAGATTGGTCACATAGTCAACACGAAAAATATTTTGGCTCAACTCATTCAGGCTAGAATCTCCAGTTAGATTGATAATATTGTAGCGCTCTGTCAGTTCTTTCTTATGGTCTGTCACCAATTGGTTAAAGACACGAGCGCCTGCAGAACCACCGACAAACAATATAGTTGGCAATTGGGGATTAAAGTGGGTTTGAATATCCACCAATTCATCTGGTTCTGGAGTATTTTGGTCTGAAACCTTGGTCACTGCTCCCACATGCTCGACCTTAGCCAAACTTGAAGCTTGCTCAAAGGTTGAATACATCTTAGTCGCAAACTTATAGGCGATTTTATTGGCCAAGCCCATAGATAGGTCAGATTCATGAATAAAGACCGGTACTCCCGACACACGCGCAGCGATAACAGGCGGTACTGAGACAAAGCCCCCCTTTGAAAAAAGAGCCTGTGGACGAAGTCGCAACATGATAAAGAGCGATTGGACAATTCCCCAACCAACTTTGAAGACATCCAGCATATTTTGCCAAGAGAAATAACGACGCAATTTTCCAGTCGCAATAGAGTGGAAGGTAACATCCAAACCTGACTTGAGGATTTCTTGGTGTTCGATACCACGCTTATCCCCGATATAGTGGACTTCCCAACCATCTTCGATAAACTTGGGCATTAACAAAAGATTGAGGGTGACGTGTCCAACTGTCCCCCCACCTGTAAAGACAATTTTTTTCATATTATTCCTTTAACTCCGCTACTGTGTCGATAAAGAGGTCGCCACGTACTTCAAAGTTAGCATACATATCCCAGCTAGCATTGGCAGGGCTGAGAAGAACCACGTCTCCTTGAGTCGCAAGTTCATAGGCCTTGCGGGTCGCATCAGCAATATCTGTCGCATCCACATAAGCGACACCAGCCTTATCCGCTGCCCGTTTGACACGCTCAGCAGATTGACCGAGGATGACCATCTTCTTGAGTCCAGTAATGTCTGGGACCAACTCATCAAACTCATTACCGCGGTCCAAACCACCTGCAATCAAGATGACCTTGCTGTTGTCAAATCCTGACAAGGCTTTTTGAGTAGCCAAGATATTGGTTGACTTGCTATCATTATAGAATTTCACACCCTTGATTTCATCCACAAATTGGAGACGGTGTTTGACACCACCAAAGGCTGAAAGAGTTTCCTTGATGGTTTGATTGTCCACACCACGGAGCTTGGCTACTGCAATAGTCGCAAGGGCATTTTCCACATTGTGGCTACCTGGAACTCCGATTTCACTAGCCGCCATAACCACTTCTCCACGGAAGTAGAGTTGACCATCTTCTAGATAAGCTCCATCAACCTTTTCCTGTGTTGAGAATGGTACAACTGTAGCTTGTGTTTTAGTAGCCAATTCTTTTGCCAAGTCTTGGTTAAAGTTCAAGACAAGGAAATCAGCTGCTGTCATCTTGTTCTGGATATTCCACTTGGCTGCCACATATTTTTCAAAAGATCCATGATAGTCGATATGAGTTGGCATGAGGTTGGTAATAACCGCAATCTCAGGATGGAATTCTTGAACACCCATGAGTTGGAAAGAAGAAAGTTCCATAACAAGCGTGTCCTTGTTTGTCGCAGTTTGGGCCACTTGACTGGCTGGATAGCCGATATTTCCTGATAAAAGTCCATGTTGTCCAGCAGCAGTCAAAACGTCTCCAATCATGGTCGTTGTGGTTGTTTTACCATTTGAACCAGTAATACCAACAATCGGTGCTTCTGAAATCAAGTAAGCCAATTCCACCTCAGTCAAGACTGGAATTCCCTTGGCCAATGCCTTTTCAATCATGGGATTGCTGTAGGGGATACCTGGATTTTTCACCATAAGGGCAAACTCTTCATCCAAGAGTTCCAAAGGATGACCACCTGTGATAACCTTGATCCCTTCTTCCAACAAACTTTGGGCAGCTGGATTGTCCTCGAATGGTTTCCCGTCATTTACTGTTACAATGGCACCCAGCTTATCCAACAAACGAGCTGCAGATTCACCAGACTTGGCCAAACCTAAAACAAGTACTTTCTTATTTTTAAACTGTTCTATTACTTTCATGTCTCGAACTCCATTTCTACTCTTACTATTTTACCATTTTTATGGAAATAATTCTAAATGAAAATGCTCAGATTGGGCATTCTAACAAGCAAAAAGAGAGCCGAAACTCTCTTTTTATCTTCTTTTACTTTTATGGACCGACATGAGGGTAATATCTCGCAAGCTAAAGTATGCTAGGAAGAGCATAGCGACTGCGATAAAGAATTCTGTCGGTAGCTGAAAGATTTGCAGAACTGACAACATCAGCAAAATCAAAAGTGCTACGAAAGCAAAGACGACAAGGACGATATTGACTGTCCCTTTAATGCTTTCTGGTGTCGCAAATACATAGAGTAGTAATAAGAGGAGTCCTATGATTAAATAAACCATCTTTATCTCTTTCTAGCTCTTATTCAGCTGATTTTTTCTTCTTGTTAGCTTTCTCACGCTCTGCCTTGTTAAGGATTTGTTTACGCAAACGGATAGACTCAGGAGTTACTTCCATGTACTCATCGTCGTTCAAGAACTCAAGAGACTCTTCAAGTGTCAAGATACGAGGTGTCTTGATAACAGCTGTTTGGTCCTTAGTAGCTGAACGAACGTTAGTCATTTGTTTAGCCTTAGTGATGTTAACTGTCAAGTCATTTTCACGAGAGTTTTCACCGATGATCATTCCTTCATAAACCTCAGTACCTGGGTTGACAAAGATCGTACCACGTTCTTCGATGGACATGATTGAGTAAGTTGTAGCCTTACCAGCATCGATAGAAACAAGGGCACCACGGTGACGACCACCAATTTCACCTGGAATTAATGGCAAGTATTGATCGAAGGTATGGTTCATGATACCGTAACCACGAGTCATTGACAAGAACTCAGTTGAGTATCCAATCAAACCACGCGCTGGAACAAGGAAGACCAAACGAGTTTGACCATTACCAGTTGAAATCATATCCAACATTTCACCCTTACGTTCAGAAAGGCTTTGGATAACAGACCCTTGGTATTCTTCTGGAGTGTCGATTTGTACACGTTCAAATGGTTCGCATTTAACACCGTCGATTTCTTTTACGATAACCTCTGGACGAGATACTTGAAGTTCATATCCCTCACGACGCATTGTCTCGATAAGGATTGACAAGTGCAATTCTCCACGTCCTGAAACAGTCCATTTGTCTGGTGAATCAGTTGGGTCAACACGAAGGGAAACGTCTGTTTGCAATTCTGCCTGCAAGCGTTCTTCCACCTTACGAGAAGTCACCCATTTACCTTCTTTACCAGCAAATGGTGAGTTGTTGACCAAGAAAGTCATTTGAAGAGTTGGCTCATCGATGTGTAGGATTGGAAGAGCTTCAACTGCGTCTGTCGGAGTAATAGTTTCACCGACAAAGATATCTTCCATACCTGAAACGGCAATCAAGTCACCTGCTTTTGCTTCTTGGATTTCACGACGTTCCAAACCAAAGAAACCAAAGAGTTTTGTAACACGGAAGTTTTTAGTTGTGCCATCAAGTTTAGAAAGGGTAACTTGGTCCCCAACTTTAACAGTACCACGGAAGACACGACCGATACCGATACGGCCAACGAAGTCATTGTAGTCCAAAAGTGATACTTGGAACTGCAAAGGCTCATCTGAGTTGTCTACTGGAGCTGGAATATGGTCGATAATCGTGTCAAAGATTGGTGCCATAGTAGCTTCTTGGTCAGCTGGATCATCTGACAATGAAGAAGTTCCGTTGATCGCTGAAGCATACACCACTGGGAAGTCAAGCTGGTCATCATCTGCACCAAGCTCGATGAAAAGTTCCAAGACTTCGTCCACTACTTCTGCTGGACGAGCTGATGGCTTATCGATTTTGTTAACAACCACGATTGGAACAAGATCTTGTTCCAAGGCTTTTTTCAATACGAAACGAGTCTGTGGCATTGTTCCTTCGTAGGCATCTACGACCAAGACAACACCGTCAACCATTTTCATGATACGCTCAACTTCTCCACCGAAGTCCGCGTGTCCTGGTGTGTCCATGATGTTGATACGAGTTCCGTTGTAGGCAACGGCTGTATTTTTAGCAAGAATGGTGATTCCACGCTCTTTTTCGATATCGTTTGAGTCCATAGCACGCTCTGCCAATTCAGTACGTGCATCAAGCGTTTCTGATTGTTTCAATAATTCGTCAACGAGGGTTGTTTTACCGTGGTCAACGTGGGCGATAATCGCAATGTTACGGATATCTTCTCTTAATTTTGTCATGATTTCCTCTATAATATTCAAAATTTATTTTCTAACTGAACGATTATACCATAATTTCAGGTAAATAACATAACTCAAGCAAGTGTAAATGTTTTCACTCTGCTTTTCTTTTCACGTCAAGCCTTTTCAAAGCAAGCTACTTATGATAAGATAGGCACAGTATGCGTTTAGATAATTTATTAGCCCAAGAAAAAATCAGCCGAAAGGCCATGAAACAAGCCTTACTCAGAGGAGAAATTCTAGTCGATGGTTGCCCTGCCCGCTCCCTAGCCCAAAATATCGATACAGGTCTACAAGAACTCCTTTTTCAAGGACAAATCGTTCAAGGCTATGAGCATACCTACCTTATGCTTCATAAACCTGCTGGTGTCGTTACAGCCAATAAAGACAGGGAACTTCCAACCATCATGGATCTCCTTCCGCCTGACATCCAGTCTGACAAGCTCTATGCTATCGGCCGACTAGACCGAGATACGACTGGCCTCCTCCTCTTGACCGATAACGGTCCCTTGGGATTTCAGCTCCTCCATCCCCAATATCATGTCGATAAGACTTATCAAGTTGAGGTTAATGGACTTCTAACACCTGACCATAACCAAACCTTTCAAAAAGGAATTGTCTTTTTAGATGGCACTGTCTGTAAACCTGCAAGACTAGAGATTCTATCTGCAAGTCCTTCCCTCAGTCAAGCCTCTATTACCATTTCAGAGGGGAAATTTCATCAGGTAAAAAAAATGTTCCTCTCGGTTGGTGTCAAGGTGACTTCCCTCAAACGCACCCATTTTGGCCCTTGGAGCTTGGATGATAATCTAAAAGAGGGAGATTATCGCCCCCTAAACTCAAAAGAATTGGATAGCATTCGTGACTTTCTCAGAAAAAGTGGTTAAAAAATGAGCTTGGAAACCTCCAAGCTCGTTTTCTTATTTCTCAACTTTGACTTTCCCTTTCCAAGAATCCAAGCCATAAGAAAGGATATAAATCTCAGAAAAACCTTGTTTTTTCAAGTAAAGGGCTGCATTTGTCACACGTTGCGCACGTTGGTTTTCGTAGAGAAGGACAGGTTTATCCTTACGAAGGGCTGCAAGACTAGTCTTCAACTGACTTGAAGGAATATTGCGGGCACCAAGGATATGTTTTCTGTGGAATTCAGCTGGGTCTCGCAAATCAATCAATTGACCTGTGCGAATCAAGGCTTCAAACTCCTCATTATCTACGATTTTGGCCGCACGGCGAATACGAAAATAGTTAAAGCCCATCCATGCCAACATTGCTAGTATAAGTGCCCACAAAATCCAAGTAACCATTAGTTCTTTTCTCCATTTTTCTCAATATAATCCAATTCTATCTTGTGCTCTCTGCGAAGAACCGCTTCTGCTTCTAGATAGTCTAATTTGTCCATCAACCCTGCATCGTAAATCCGAGAGAGTTCCAACTTCATCAGTTCAATATCATATAAGCGTTTTCCCATGTAAACAATAATACCAAATCGTTTGAGGAATTGCTGCACATCATAGAATGTTTTCATAAGACTCATTCTAGCAAAATTTTGTGTTTTTTTCAAGAAGAGACTCACACAATGCTCCTGATTTTCCTATCTTCTTTGGCGATTCTGACGCAAGTGTGGTACAATAAAAACATGAGAATTCAACAATTACACTATATTATTAAAATCGTCGAAACTGGCTCCATGAATGAGGCAGCCAAGCAACTCTTTATCACCCAACCGAGTCTTTCCAATGCTGTGAGGGATTTGGAAAATGAAATGGGCATTGAAATCTTTATCCGCAATCCCAAGGGGATTACCTTGACCCGTGATGGGATGGAGTTTCTCTCTTATGCCCGTCAAGTTGTCGAGCAAACCCAGCTTCTGGAAGAACGCTATAAAAATCCTGTCGCCCACCGCGAATTATTTAGCGTTTCGTCCCAGCACTATGCCTTTGTGGTCAATGCCTTTGTCTCTCTGCTCAAGAAAAGCGATATGGAGAAATACGAGCTTTTCCTTCGTGAAACTCGGACTTGGGAGATTATTGACGACGTCAAGAACTTCCGTAGTGAGGTCGGTGTCCTATTTTTTAACAGCTACAACCGTGATGTTTTAACCAAAATGCTGGATGACAACCACCTGCTGGCTCATCATCTCTTTACCGCCCAACCGCATATCTTTGTCAGCAAGACCAACCCTCTGGCCAAGAAAGGCAAGGTGAAACTGGAAGATTTAGAAAACTTCCCTTACCTCAGCTATGACCAAGGAACTCATAACTCCTTCTACTTTTCAGAAGAGATTCTCTCGCAGGAATACCACAAAAAATCTATCGTAGTCAGCGACCGTGCTACCCTCTTTAATCTCTTGATTGGTTTGGATGGTTATACCATTGCGACAGGAATCTTGAACAGCAACCTCAACGGAGACAATATCGTTTCTATCCCACTGGATATTGATGACCCTATCGAGCTGGTCTATATTCAGCATGAGAAAACCAGCCTATCTAAGATGGGCGAACGCTTTATCGACTATCTCTTAGAAGAAGTTCAGTTTGATAGTTAAGAAATGATAAGAACCAATATGTAGGCTAGCAACACCTGCACATTGGTTCTTTTTACTTATAATTAAAAGTCTCCCCTGCCAACTTATCGGCTAGCTTTGGAAAGAGGGTATAAAACTTATGGGCTAGGTTCAACAAAATTGGAAGATTGAGTTCGCGTTTGTTTTTTCCTATAATCTTGACAATCTTTTTAGCCACTGCATCTGCTTCCAACAGGAAGCGTTCAACCGATTTGAGATAGATTCCATCTGGGTCTGCTTGGTCAAAAAATCCTGTACGGATTGGACCGGGATTGACTGTTGTCACATAGACTCCATAGGGCATCAGTTCGAGGCGCAGAGCATTTGAAAAACCAATGGCCGCAAACTTAGTGGCTGAGTAGAGACTAGACTTGCCAGTAGCAATCAAACCTGCCATGCTAACAATATTGATGATATGGCCTTTTCGACTTTCCTTCATTCGAGCCGCAAGGCGACGAGATAGATTCATCAGGGCAAAGGTATTGACCTCAAACATCTGGTGAATATATTGGTCAGAAATCTGGTCAAATTCCTCAAAAATCCCGTAACCAGCGTTGTTTATCAAGACATCAATCTTGCCATAGCGGAGATAGAGGTCTGTTACCAGAGTTTCTAAGGCTGAGTCATCGGTAATATCGATTTCAATCAATTCTGCATGGGGATGGTCTCCGTAGAGTTGGGCTAATTTTTCCTTATTTCTACCTAACAAAATCAGTTGGTCATTTGGCAGGAGTTTGACCATCTCTTGTGCTAGGCCACCGCTAGCTCCAGTAATGAGAATAGTAGGCATACTTATCCTTTCTGTGACTGCTAGATTTCCACTTCTTCCAAATCCTTGACCACATGCACATTTTCAAAGACACTAGCAGCGTCTTTTTTGAGCTTGCTGATATCTTTTGAGAGGAAACGAGCACTGATATGGTTGAGCAATAGTCGTTTAGCACCTGCTTCTACCGCTACTTGTGCAGCTTGCATGTTAGTAGAGTGGCCATGGTTACGAGCAATTTTTTCATCACCCTTGCCATAAGTGGACTCATGAACTAGGACATCGGCATTGACAGCCAGTCGCACACTGGCATCCGTTTTTCGAGTGTCTCCTAAAATAGTGATAATTTTACCTGGACGGGGAGCTGAGACATAGTCTGCTGCCTTGATTTCAGTCCCATCTTCGAGAACTACGTCCTGACCGTTTTTGATTTTCCCAAAAAGTGGGCCAAATGGGACACCAGCAGCCTTGAGTTTTTCAGCATCCAGCGTTCCTTCCAAATCCTTTTGCATGACACGATAGCCAACGCAGAAAATAGTGTGGTCCAACTCCTCTGCATACACCGTGAATTTATCGGTCTCAAGGATTTTTCCTAGAGAATCTTGGTCAAACTCATGAAAATGAATACGGTAAGGCAGGCGCGAACCTGACACACGAAGGCTGGTTAAGACAAAGGATTTGATCCCTTGCGGTCCATAGATTTCCAAATCTGTCTGCTCTTCATTGGCCTGAAAGGCCCGGCTAGAAAGGAAACCTGGCAGGCCAAAAATGTGGTCTCCATGTAGGTGGGTGATAAAGATTTTGCTGACCTTACGCGGTCGAATTGTGGTTTCCAGAATGCGATTTTGCGTACCTTCTCCACAGTCAAAGAGCCAGACTTCGTTAATCTCGTCCAAAAGTTTCAGGGCGAGACTGGAGACATTGCGGGCTTTAGAGGGCTGACCAGCCCCCGTTCCTAAAAATTGAATATCCATTCGATACTTTCTAATTAATCAATATATAACATGGCTGTGCGGTTTTCCGATCGGAAATAGCGCTTGCCATAAAAAGAAGCAGCTTCTTGCAGTAAATCCTCTTGACTATAGCCTTTAAGACGCTTGCGACCATCAGCCAAGCTTTCCAAATCAGTCAAAGCTGTGATATTTTCCACGCTAACAACTTCCTCGTCCCCGACAGCCTGCATATAAATCTTGCCAGACTCCTCAAAGACTAGCTGATGGGGAAAAATTTGCGCAATCTCAAAGAGCAAGTCTTCTGAAATAACCTCTTCATTTTCAGAGAAAATCCGCCCCAGACCCTCACTCTCATAACAAAAACCAAATGATTTACCAGACAGATTAAGCCGAATAAAAGGCTTGTTTTCTATGGTGAAACTTGGCTCAACGTTGTAAAGATTCAGTTCCTGACTGAGTTCCGCAAAATAATCCGTCGCAGCCTCAGGACTCTTTTTCTGGTAGAGTTCTGCAAAGTAAGCATTGACCACGCTGGGCGGAGGAGTGATCAGTGCCAACTGCTCCTGCTCTGTTCTACCAGCTAGAAGTTGATCCAGATAGACCTTATCCAGACTTGTATAGCCCCCATATTTTAGAGCCAAGGTTTTAATATCAGTCATAAAATTCCTCTAACCTCCATTTGTTTTTCTCAGAAATGTAGCCTGTAATCACTTCGCCGTCTTCCTGATAATCACGTTCTTCCAGAATCGCAACACTTTCTAAATCATGAATCTTGTAGGACTTTGAAAAAGGCACTCGCAGGGTAAAAGATTCAAAAATATCCTTGATTTTCTCTAAAAATAGTGCCTGCAAATTCTCACGACTATCCTCAGACTTGGCAGAAATGAGAGCATAAGGTGTTTGGGTCGGCGTAAAATCCTCCACCAAATCCGCTTTATTATAAAGGGTCAAGCGAGGAATATCTTCCATGTCCAGGTCTTTCATGATGGACAGGACTGTTTTTTCATGCTCCTCATGGTAAGGATTGCTGGTATCGATAACATGAACCAGAAGGTCCACATGCTTGCTTTCTTCCAAGGTTGACTTGAAACTGGACACCAACTCTGTCGGCAAATCTTGGATAAAGCCAACTGTATCTGTCAAAGTTACTTGGAGATTGCCTCCCAGATGGATACTCTTAGTTGTCGCGTCCAAAGTCGCAAAGAGCTCGTCTGCTTCATACTGGGTCTTACTGGTCAAGGTGTTCATGATAGTTGACTTCCCAGCATTGGTATAACCAATCAAACCAATCTTAAAGGTGCTTGACTCCAAACGTTTTTCTCTGACAGTCGCCCGATTTTTCTCAACCACCTTGAGCTGGCGCTCGATATCCGTGATTTGGTTGCGAACACTACGACGGTTCAACTCCAACTGGCTTTCACCAGGTCCACGGGAACCAATTCCCCCTGCCTGACGGCTGAGCATAATCCCCTGACCAACCAAGCGAGGCAGGAGATATTTGAGCTGGGCTAGGTGGACTTGGAGCTTCCCTTCATGGCTCCGAGCTCGCATGGCAAAGATATCCAAAATCAACTGCATACGGTCAATGACCTTAACACCCAGAACTTCCTCTAGATTGACATTTTGCCTTGGCGTCAGACGGTTGTTGACGATGACAGTGGTGATTTCTTCTGCATCCACCATGAGCGCAATCTCTTCCAACTTACCAGAGCCGACGAAGGTCTTAGAATCATATTTTTCACGTTTTTGTCTGTAGCTATCTACAACGACTGCCCCAGCTGTCTTAGCTAGACTGGCCAATTCTTCCATGGAGAGGTCAAAATTGTCCATGCCCTGCAATTCCACACCAATGAGCAGGACCCGCTCCTCTTTTTTCTCCGTTTCAATCATCTAAAAACTCCTCTATCTGGCTTAAAATTCGGTCTTGTACACCAGCTTCTCCAATCTGATAAAAGGTGACCTGCATGCGATTACGGAACCAGGTCAACTGACGCTTGGCAAAACGACGAGTAGCCTGTTTGAGACTCTCACTGGCTTCTTCCAAGGTCTGCTCTCCACGGAAATAAGGAAAGAGTTCCTTATAGCCAATTCCTTTAGCAGCCTGCACATCTGGATAATGGTCAAAGAGCCACTTGGCCTCATCCAAAAGCCCAGCCTCAAACATCAAATCCACTCGGTGGTTGATACGTTCATAAAGCTGACTGCGTTCGTCATCCAAGCAGATGATCAAAGGTTCATACAAGGTCTCTTGATTTTCCAAATCCTGACCAAAATGGGCAATTTCTAAGGCACGCATAGCACGACGACGATTAAACTGGGGAATCTCAAGGCCAGCTTGCTCCACAAGATGAGCTAATTCCTCATCTGTATAGGGCTCCAAACCAGCCCGATAGGCCAAAATCTCCTCATGAGGAGTCTCTCCACCTAAATGGTAGCCTTCTAGTAAGCTCTGGATATAAAGCCCAGTCCCACCAGCGATAATGGCTAGCTTGCCACGACTGTGAATATCTTCAATAGCCATCTTAGCTTCTGAAACAAAATCAAAAGCCGAGTAAGACTCGGTTACCTCTCTAACATCGATTAAATGATGGGGAACAGCTGACTGCTCTTCTGGACTAGCCTTGGCCGTCCCAATATCAAGTCCTCGATAGACTTGCTGGCTATCTCCACTAACCACTTCGCCATTAAAACGCTTGGCCACTTCAATGGCTAGAGCCGTCTTTCCAACTGCAGTCGGTCCAACGATCACAATTATTTTTGTTTTCATCTTTTTTCCTTGAAAAATTCCCATTTTTTCGTTACTATTATTATAACACAAAAAAGTCAGTCAGAAAAATGTGACCTCTTGAAGGGGCTGGCTGATTAAGAAGATAAAGGAGGAAGACTCATGGCTAAAGGATTCGCTAAAGGTCTTGTAACAGGTGTCGCAGGAACTGTCGCTGCCGTCGCAGGTGCAGTATACGCATTTAAAAAGAAAGTGATCGAACCAGAAGAGCAAAAAGCAGCTTTCATCGAAGAAAACCGTAAAAAAGCAGCCCGTCGCCGCGTATCACGTTAAAAAACAAAAGAAGTTGAGATTTATTGTCTCAACTTCTTTTTTCTATTCTTTTAAATAGCTAGGTCAAACTTCAACTGTGGTTTGACAGGGTCATAATCCACCAACTCAAAGTCTTCCGCTTTGATATCAAAGAAATTAGTCCCATCTGGCACATTCAAAACCAAACGTGGTTGGCAGTTTGACGGCTCACGACGAAGCAATTCCTGAGCTTGTTCAAATTGATTGTCATAGATATGGAGGTTGTTGATGAAGTAGAAGAACTTCCCAACCTTCCAGCCAAAATGCTTGGCAATCATCATTTGAAGAGCTACATACTGCATAGCGTTGATATGGTGGGCCACCAGCATATCATTAGAACGCTGGGTCAAGGTCGCATCCAAATAAATTTCCCCATCTACACGGCGGACATCAAACATGGTCTGAAAAGCGCACGGGAGCAGCCCATCTGTTTCTTCGAAAGCTTGGTAATCCCAGAGCGAAATGATATTGCGGCGGTTCCAAGGGTTGGCTTCCAACTGCTTGAGAATCTTATTGATGATATCGTGTTTCTTAACAACGGCACCATAGCGCTCACCGATGGTTCCCGTATCTCCCACTTCCCAGTCATTCCAGTAGTGAACATTGTACTTGTCATTAAGCACGTCTAGGCTATTTGACTGGTCTTGGTAAATCCAGAGCACTTCCTTGATGGCGGATTTGATAGCGATAGGGCGTAAAGTTGTAATGGGGAATTCCCCCTTGGCCAAGTCATACTCGGCAAATGCACCCGTTACATACTTGGAGTTGGCAACTGTCCCATCCTTGTACTTGGGACGGGCCTGCTCAGAAAAGACACCGTCTTTGAGGATTCGTTCAATATTTTCTTTAAAAATAATATCTGCTTTTGTCATTCTCTCTCACCTCATTTATTGTCCTAACTAGTATAGCATAAAAAAAGCTTTTCTACATTCTCAGATAATCAATAGCTTTCTTGTATTTTTCAAATCGTTCCAGATCCTTTTCAGTAATTGTAGCTAGTCTAGATAAATCTGAATTATGTTTCAAATCTGCTAATTTGACACAACGTGCTATAGGATTCGATTTAACAAGTTCCAAATATTGTTGATAATCTTGTCCCTTTTTCTTGGTCAGTACCTGCACTGCAGTAACAACAGTCTCTGGTAAACCAGCCAATATTAGTTCTTCTACTGTATAAGGGCTATCTTCAAGAACATCGTGCAATAGAGCGACTGCCTTTTCTTCTTGCGTATCGACCAGACTTGCTACAAAAAGAGGGTGTTTGATATAAACTACTCCAGCCTTATCATATTGTCCCTCATGTGCTTTTTTGCAATGGACAAAGCCAATTCAAACATGGATTGTTCTGACTTATTCATTTAAAATCTCCTTTCTAAAATCAAAAAGTTAAGAGTTATATTTACAATTATGATCTTGAAAAAGAGCCTGATGAATCACCAAGCTCTGTCATTTTTATTTTATTGCAATACAAGTGATGCTGCTCCGATAACTCCAGCGTCATTTCCTAGAGTTGCAAGAGCTAGTTTAGTTGTTGTGCGTACTTGTGGGAAGGTATTTTCGTCGTAAACCTTTTGAACACCTTGTAGAAGGAATTCTCCTGCAGCTGACACACCGCCACCGATAACGATTGTTGATGGGTTTAGGATTGAGCCAATGTTAGCACAAGCGATTCCCAAGTAACGTGAGAAATTACGGTAAACGATCAAAGCAAGATCGTCTCCTTCTTTTGCCAAATCAAAGACAGTCTTAGCGGTTACTTCTTCTCCATTATCAATCAAGCGTTTCAAGGCTGCATCGCCTTCGTATTCATCGGCATAGCGACGAGTCAAGTTGACAATCCCTGTTGCTGAAGCAACTGTCTCAAGGCAACCTTTCTTACCGCAAGTACATGCGATTGGTTGATCAAAGTCAACAGTGATATGACCAAGCTCACCTGCTGCACCAGCAACACCGTGAAGCAATTTGCCTTCAGCGACGATACCGCCACCAACACCAGTACCGAGTGTCATAAATACAACATCTGGTTGGTTATCACCAGCCCCCATCCAACGCTCACCAAGAGCAGCTACGTTGGCATCATTATCGATGAAGAATGGAATACCCAAGGCCTTTTCAATCTTCTCTTTAATTGGTTGAAGGGTTTTCCAGTTGAGGTTGTAGGCACCGATAACAGTCCCTTTTTCACGGTCAACCACACCTGGTGATCCCATCCCAATTCCTTGGAAGTCCGCTGCTGCCAATCCAAGCAAGTCCAAACGATGCTGAATAGACTCAATCATATCATCTACGATATGACTTCCCTCATCCAAAATATTAGTCTTGATAGACCATTTTTCTTGGATTTCTCCTGCTGTTGTTAAGATTGCAAATTTGATAGAAGTTCCACCAAGGTCAATCCCAATAATCTTTTGACTCATCATATTCTCCTTTTTTATTATGAATTAATTGAAAATGCTTACAGATATAGTATAACAAAATTCACTCATTTATGCAAAGGTTTGCATTAACTTTCTAGATTTTATCCTTACTTATGGTTTCCATAGACCTGAAGCATCTACATAGTAGCGGCCTCCATCAACTCGCTCATTTTTAGCCATTTTACCATCTGATTTCAAATAGTAGTTTCCTTGCCATGCATTGCGAGCATAAGAACCATCTGATTTCAAGTAATACCAGGCTTGATAAGAAGAGTCATAAACCCACTCACCTTGTGCCATTTTACCGTTTGATTTAAGGTAATAAGCTCCTTGCCATGCATTTTTTGCATAAGAACCATCTGATTTCAAATAATACCAAGCTTGATAAGAAGAGTCATAAATCCATTCACTCTGTGCCATTTTACCATCAGCTTTCAGGTAATAGCTTCCCTGCCATGCATTTTTCACTGGATTTCCATTTCCATCAAAATAGTACCAAGAACCGTCCTGCTTAACCCAACCACTTGCTGTGGATGAAGTTGTATCAGTTTGAGTTGTAGCCGCTTGTTTTGCTTTAAAAGCACCCTTAGGAGCATTTTTCAATTCGCAAGCCACACCATCATGATCGCGGTCTAACTTGGCAGAATAACCAGGTTCTCCCTCGTGAATATCTGCGTATCCATTCGCCCAAGATTCTTTACAACTAGAAAAATGAATGTTTTCTTCTGCTAACACAGGTTGTGAAAACAAGGCTAAGACTGGCAAGGTAGCCAGACTCATTTTTAAAAATAGACGTTTATTCATTTCGTTCTCCTATAACGATGTTATCGATTTCACTATTATTTTATCAAACTTATTTCAGCAATTCAAGGAAAGGTTTAATCTGTTCAGCAAACTCTTTTGGTTTAGCTTCATTCAAGACATGAGGACCATCTGGTATAATCTGAAATTGAGATTCTGATATTAGTTTATGAAGACTTCTCATAGAACTAAGATTCGGTTTATCTTTGCTGCCACAAATTAGTAAGGTTGGATAAGGACAAGTTCTTGATATATCAGTTAAATCAAGTGTCTTCAATTCCTCAGAAACTCCGACCATAAAAGCCTTGTCTGCTCCCTGTTTTTCAAATACTTTTTTGGGAAGTAGTTTAAAAATCATCAACTGAAGATAAAATAGGATATTACCAGACAGTTTAAGTGGACATCCTGATAGAACCAAAGCTCGGAGATTTGATAAATCGTAACTAGATAGTTCTAATGCCAGGGCAGCACCTAAGGACAATCCAACCAAAATAAAAGGTTCTGTCTCTTGAGCTAGATGCTGATAAACTCGCTCTTTAGCTTGTTGATAGTTGCTAACTCCAGAAGGAAATAACTCGATAGCCTCAGAAGGATAATCTGTCAGTAGATTCCGAACTTCTTTCCAAGACTCTGCTGACTGCCCTAACCCGTGTAAAAATACCAGTTTCATCTAGTTCTCCTCTAGGCTTAATTCATACAAGCCTCTCACTGCATTACAGCCGTAAATAGCTTCTGCTTGGGCTAAATCTGCCAAGGTCAAGACTTTCTCTTCTACCTGTCCTGTTTCCAGCAAATGCTGACGGTAAATTCCCGGTAAGATGTTAAGTCGGACTGGCGGTGTATAGAGTTTCCCAGAGATTTTCAAAACCAAATTTCCAATAGAGGTTTCAAGAAGTTCTCCAGACTTATTGTGGTAAATGATCTCTTGTTCCCCTAGGTTCATGTGTGGTCGGTGAGTCGTTTTGAAGTAGGTAAATGCTTGTTGCAAATTGGCTTCCTGAAGGCAAAGTTTGGCCTGACAAAAACTTGGACTAAGAGGTGTTAATACTTGACGATCTACTTCTATCTCTCCAGACTTGTCTAGAGAAATACGCAAGCGGTAATCTCGATTAGCATCACAAGCCTGACACTCTGCTTCAATCTTTTGTCTCAAAATTTCTGGGTCAAAAGGATAAGCAAAATACCGACTAGCTTTTCTCAGCCTTTCCAGATGTTTTTCTTCAAACATCAGTTGTTTTTGGCTGATTTTTCCAGTTGTAATTAATTGGAAGCGAGCTTGTTTACGATAAAGGACTGCCGCCTTTTGATGAACCTCTCGGTATTCAGATTCCCAAGTGCTATCCCATGTAATGCCGCCACCTACTCCATAGATGGCTTTCCCTTGATGCAGTTGAATGGTCCGAATGGCAACATTGAAAATCCGGCGCCCATTTGGAAGTAAGAGACCAATCGTTCCGCAGTAAACTCCTCTTGGTTGAGGCTCCAAGTCCTTAATGATTTCCATCGTTGCAATTTTCGGTGCGCCCGTTATGGAACCACAAGGAAAGAGCGAACGGAAGATTTCAACTAGGTCCACATCCTCTCGCAACTGGCTCTTGATGGTCGAAGTCATCTGCCAAACTGTCGAATACTGTTCTACCTGACAAAGACGTTCTACATGCTCACTACCAACATCAGAAATACGGTTCATGTCATTGCGCAAGAGGTCCACAATCATCATATTTTCAGAGCGATTTTTAGAATCCTGCTCCAACCAACTGGCCTGTTCAAGATCTTCTTGGTCAGTTACCCCACGCTGAGTCGTTCCCTTCATTGGTCGTGTTGTCAACTCGCGGTCATTTTGCTCAAAAAAGAGTTCTGGACTCATGGAAATCACTGCCATCTCGTCATGTTCAACATAAGCATTGTAGCCCGCCTCCTGCTCTACTACCATACGATTGTAGATGGCAAAAGGATTGGCACTTAATTTTTGCTTGAGTTGGACGGTGTAGTTGACCTGATAGGTGTCCCCCTGCCGCAAATGATGGTGAATCTGAGCAATCGCCTTTTCATAATCTGCTTCAGACGTCACTTCCTGCCAATTTGAAGGCAAATCAACCTCATCATAAGTCAGGGGAATAGGAGATGTCTCCACCCTATCGTGAACAGTAAAGTAAAGCAAATACTCGTCCAGTAAAGGAGCTTTATGAACTGCTAATTTCTCCTCAAAAGCAGGTGCAGCCTCGTAGCTGACATAGCCCACCACATAGTAGCCTTGCTCTTGGTAGCTTTCCACTTGTACCAGCAAATCTGCCACTTCTGCTACATTTCTCGTTTTCAACTCTTTAATAGGCTGGGTAAAGGTGTATCTCTCGCCCAAAGCCCTAAAATCAATCACTGTTTTTCTATGCATATCTTAAGTATAGCACAAAATAAGAAAACCCTCATCCGCAAAGCAGATGAGATTGTTTTTAGTCCCGTCACGTATCTTCTGATTAGAGAAAAAACTCTCCTAGTAGCTATTTTGCTCTAGGAGAGTTTTAAGAATAATATTATCTACTTAGTCTCAAAAAAGGAGTTGCAACTGTTAGAAATCGTTACTGATTTTCTAATTTGTCTTCTTCATCTTCTTTTCGACGACGAGCAATAAGACCAAAACCAAGTATCGCACTAGCTGTTGCTGCAACAATTGCTGTTATGGATTCTGTTGTACCTGTATTTGGCAATTCTCTAGCCACTACACGCTGATTAGTAGCTACTTGCTGATTCTCATTTTCAAGTTGTGAGATAGTAGATGCTACACTATCTTTCACTTTAGCTTTGGCTTCATCAGTTTTCAATACTTGGTCTATTGCTTGTTTTTCCTGTGGTTTTTCTTTAGAAGTTGGATTAGCTGAGTTTACATGAACTCCAGCACTTGCTCCAACTGCCGGTCTAATTTGTGCAATCGGATTGACTGAGTTCACTTCCTCAATACCAGTTGACTTAGCTTGGTCGACTGTTGCATTCGTTGTTGCTTTGTCGATGGCTGCTTTCGCTGCGTCAGCTTTAGCTTTCGCGTCTGCTTTGGCTGCAGTTTTCTCTTCATCTGTTAAGTCTGTACGTCCGTCTATCTCGGCAGTCTTAGCTTTAAGAACTTCGTCGATGGATTTCTTAGCTTCTGACTTTGCTACTGCGTCTGGATTTACATTATTTACTTCTCTTGTTCCAGTCACCTTAGCTTGTTCTACTTCCGCATTTGTTGTTGCGTTGTCGATTGCAGTCTTCGCTGCGTCAGCTTTTGTTTTTGCTTCTGCCTTAGCCCCAATTTTCTCTTCTTCTGTTAAGTCTGTGCGAGAGTCTATCTCGGAAGTCTTAGCTTTAAGCGCTTCGTCGATGGATTGCTTAGCTTCCGTCTTCGCTACTGCCTCTGGGTTTACTGAAGTCACTGCTGTGATTCCAGTTGACTTAGATTGGTAGACTTCTGCATTCGTTGTTGCTTTATCTATGGCTGATTTTGCTGCGTCAGCCTTAGCTTTTGCTTCTGACTTAGCAGCAGCTTTCTCTTCATCTGTTAAGTCTGTACGTGCGTCGATTTCGTCGTTCTTAGCCTTCAGAGCTTCGTCGATGGCTTGCTTAGCTTCTGTCTTAGCCACTGCACCTGGATTTACTGAAGTGACTTCTGCAATTCCAGTTGACTTTGCTTGGTCAACTTCTGCATTGGTTGTCGCTTTATCGATAACTTCTTTTGCTGCGTCGGCCTTAGCTTTTGCTTCTGACTTAGCAGCAGTTTTCTCTTCGTCTGTTAAATCTGTACGAGCGTCTATCTCGTCGTTCTTAGCTTTTAGGGCATCATCGATGGCTTGCTTAGCTGCTGTCTTAGCTTCTGGTTGTGGATCTACTGCTTTTACTTCTGTTATTCCAGTCACCTTAGCTTGTTCTACCTCCGCATTTGTTATTGCGTTGTCGATGGTTGCTTTCGCTGCGTCAGCTTTGGCTTTTGCATCTAATTTAGCCACAGTTTTCTCTTCGTCTGTTAAGTCTGTACGTGCGTCTATCTCAGCACTCTTAGCTTTAAGAGCTTCATCGATGGCTTGCTTAGCTTCCGTCTTCGCTACTGCTGCTGGAGTCACTGAAGCTACACTTGCTGCCCCATCGTTTTTAACTTGAGTTACTGCATCGTTTGTTGTTGCGTTGTCGATTGCAGTCTTCGCTGCGTCAGCTTTTGTTTTCGCGTCTCCCTTAGCTGCAGTTTTCTCCTCATCTGTCAAGTCTGTACGTGCGTCTATCTCATCAGTCTTAGCTTTTAAGGTATCATCGATGGCTTTCTTAGCTTCTGGCTTCGCTTCTGGTTGTGGATCTACTGCTTTTACTTCTGTTATTCCAGTCACCTTAGCTCGGTCTACTTCCGCATTTGTTGTTGCATTATCGATGGCTGCTTTTGCTGCGTTGGCCTTAGCTTTTGCTTCTGACTTAGCCGCAGCTTTCTCTTCATCTGTCAAGTCTGTACGTGCGTCTATCTCAGCACTCTTAGCTTTAAGAGCTTCATCGATGGCTTGCTTAGCTTCCGTCTTCGCTACTGCTGCTGGAGTCACTGAAGCTACACTTGCTGCCCCATCGTTTTTAACTTGAGTTACTGCATCGTTTGTTGTTGCGTTGTCGATTGCAGTCTTCGCTGCGTCAGCTTTTGTTTTCGCGTCTCCCTTAGCTGCAGTTTTCTCCTCATCTGTCAAGTCTGTACGTGCGTCTATCTCATCAGTCTTAGCTTTTAAGGTATCATCGATGGCTTTCTTAGCTTCTGGCTTCGCTTCTGGTTGTGGATCTACTGCTTTTACTTCTGTTATTCCAGTCACCTTAGCTCGGTCTACTTCCGCATTTGTTGTTGCATTATCGATGGCTGCTTTTGCTGCGTTGGCCTTAGCTTTTGCTTCTGACTTAGCCGCAGCTTTCTCTTCATCTGTCAAGTCTGTACGAGAGTCAATCACGTCGTTCTTAGCTTTAAGCGCGTCGTCGATGGCTTGCTTCGCAGTCGGTTTTGCCACTGGCTTTGGAGTCACTGAAGCTACTGATGCCGTTCCTGCAGTCTTAGCTTGTTCCACTTCTGCGTTTGTTGTCGCATTGTCGATTGCTTCTTTCGCTGCATCAGCTTTTGCCTTAGCTTCTGCTTTGGCTTTAGTTTTTTCTTCAGCTGTTAAATCATCATTCGCATCTATTGCATCTTCTTTTGCTTTTAATGCATCATCTATTGCCTGTTTGGCTGCTGGTTTTTTAGCTGCTTCTGGACTAAACGAGTTCACATCACTTAAACCAGATACACTATTTACATCTACTTTAATGTCTGTATCTGCTGCATCGATTGCGTCTTTTGCCTCATTAGCTTTATTTTCTACTTCAGCTTTTGCTGCAGTTTTCTCTTCAGTTGTTAAATCATCTCGAGCATCGATTTCTTCTATTTTCTTCTCTAGAGCTGCATCAATTGCTTTTTTAGCCTCTGATTTCTTAACTGGTTCTGGACTAAATGAATTTACATCACTTAAACCAGATATACTATTTACATCAACCTTAATATCTGTATCAGCTTCATCGATTGCTTTCTTAGCTGCATCGGCTTTAGCTTTAGCTTCCTCCTTAGCTGCTAATTTTTCTTCTGCTGTTAAGTCATTATTCGCATCAATTTCTGCTTCTTTTGCCTTTAGTGCTTCATCTACAGCTTTTTTAGCCTCTGGTTTCTTAACCGCTACTGGATTCAATGAGTTTACATCTGCTACCCCAATAGTTTTTGAATTTTCAACGTCAGCATTTGTTGCCGCTTTATCAACTGCTTGTTTTGCCGCTTCTGCTTTAGCCCTAGCTTCTTCTTTAGCTGCTATTTTTTCCTCAGCTGTCAGATCATCTCGAGTATCGATCTCTGCTTCTTTGGCTTTAAGCGCATCTTCTATCGCTTTCTTAGCTGCTGGCTTAGCTTGCGCTGTTGGATTTACTGAAGATACACTCGTTGCTCCAGCGTTTTTAGCTTGAGTTACTGCATTATTTGTTGTCGCATTGTCGATTGCAGTCTTCGCTGCGTCTGCTTTGGCTTTCGCTTCTTCTTTAGCTGCTGTTTTTTCCTCAGCTGTCAGATCATCTCGAGCATCGATTTCTGCTTCTTTGGCTTTAAGTGCATCTTCTACTGCTTTCTTCGCCTCTGGTTTCGCTACTGGAGTTGGAGTCACCGAATCTACCGATGTTGCTCCATCATTTTTAGCTTGTTCTACCTCATCATTTGTTGTCGCGTTGTCTATTGCTGTTTTCGCTGCGTCGGCTTTGGCTTTTGCATCTGCTTTAGCTGCAGTTTTCTCTTCGTCTGTTAAGTCGTTGTTCGCGTCAATCGCTGCTTCCTTAGCTTTTAATGCATCGTCGATTGCTTTCTTAGCTGCTGGTTTGGCTACTGGAGTTGGAGTCACTGAAGATACACTTGCTGCCCCATCATTTTTAGCTTGAGTTACTGCATCGTTTGTGGTTGCGTTGTCGATTGCAGTCTTCGCTGCGTCGGCTTTGGCTTTAGCTTCTTCCTTAGCTGCTATTTTTTCCTCAGCTGTCAGATTATCTCGAGCATCAATCGCGTCATTTTTAGCTTTTAGGGCATCGTCGATTGCTTTTTTAGCTGCTGGTTTTGCCACTGCTGTTGGATTTACATTATTTACTTCTGTTGTTCCATTAGCCTTAGCTTGGTCTACTCCCGCGTTTGTTGTCGCATTATCGATCGCTTGTTTCGCTGCAGCTGCCTTGTCTTGCGCTTCTTGCTTAGCTTTGGCTTTTTCTTCGTCTGTTAAGTCATTATTTGCGTTGATTGCTGCTTCCTTAGCTTTCAGCGCATCTTCGATGGCCTTCTTAGCAGCCGGTTTAGCTGTTGGTGTTGGAGTGACTGATGATACACTTGTCGCTCCGTCGTTTTTAGCTTGCGTTACGGTATCGTTTGTGGTTGCATTGTCAATTGCAGTCTTCGCTGCGTCGGCTTTGGCTTTCGCATCAGCTTTCGCTGCAGTTTTCTCTTCGTCTGTTAAGTCGTTGTTTGCGTCAATTGCTGCTTCCTTAGCTTTTAATGCATCGTCGATTGCTTGTTTAGCCGCTGGCTTAGCTTGCGCTGTTGGACTTACTGAAGATACACTTGTCACTCCGTCGTTTTTAGCTTTCTCAACTGCATCGTTTGTTGTTGCGTTGTCGATGGCTTGCTTAGCTGCGTCTGCTTTTGCTTTCGCATCAGCTTTCGCTGCAGTTTTCTCTTCGTCTGTTAAGTCGTTGTTTGCGTCAATTGCTGCTTCCTTAGCTTTTAATGCATCGTCGATTGCTTGTTTAGCCGCTGGCTTAGCTTGCGCTGTTGGACTTACTGAAGATACACTTGTCACTCCATCGTTTTTAGCTTTCTCAACTGCATCGTTTGTTGTTGCGTTGTCGATTGCTTGTTTCGCTGCGTCGGCTTTGGCTTTTGCATCTGCTTTAGCTGCAGTTTTTTCTTCGTCTGTTAAGTCATTATTGGCATCAATCGCGTCATTCTTAGCTTTCAATGCGTCATCAATTGCTTGTTTTGCAGCCGGTTTAGCTGTTGGTGTTGGAGTGACTGATGATACATTTGCTGCCCCAGCGTTTTTAGCTTGAGTTACTGCATCGTTTGTTGTCGCGTTGTCAATTGCTTGCTTCGCTGCGTCGGCTTTGGCTTTCGCGTCTGCTTTGGCTGCAGTTTTCTCCTCATCTGTTAAGTCGTTGTTTGCGTCAATCGCGTCATTCTTAGCTTTTAATGCGTCATCGATGGCTTGCTTCGCTGCTGGTTTGGCTACCGGCGTTGGAGTCACCGAATCTACTGATGTTGCTCCGTCGTTTTTAGCTTGAGTTACTGCATCATTTGTCGTAGCGTTATCGATCGCTGTTTTCGCTGCGTCTGCTTTGGCTTTTGCATCAGCTTTCGCCGCAGTTTTTTCTTCGTCTGTTAAGTCGTTGTTGGCATCAATCTCATCGTTCTTAGCTTTCAGTGCATCGTCGATAGCTTGTTTTGCAGCCGGTTTGGCTGCTGGTGTTGGAGTTACTGAAGATACACTTGCTGCCCCATCATTTTTAGCTTGTTCTACCGTTGCGTTTGTTGTCGCGTTGTCGATCGCTTGCTTAGCTGCGTCGGCCTTAGCTTTGGCTTCTGACTTAGCCGCAGTTTTTTCTTCGTCTGTTAAGTCGTTGTTGGCATCAATCTCATCTTTCTTAGCTTTCAGTGCATCGTCGATTGCTTGCTTAGCTGCTGGCTTCGTTACTGGTGTTGGAGTTACATTGTTTACTTCTGTTGTTCCAGTTGCCTTAGCTTGAGCGACTTCGGCGTTTGTTGTTGCTTTATCTATGGCTTCTTTCGCTGCATCAGCTTTGGCTTTTGCATCTAATTTAGCCACAATTTTCTCTTCGTCTGTTAAGTCTGTACGATCGTCTATCTCGTCGTTCTTAGCTTTTAGGGCATCATCGATGGCTTTCTTAGCTTCTGGCTTCGCTTCTGGTTGTGGATCTACTGCTTTTACTTCTGTTGTTCCAGTCACCTTAGCTTGTTCTACTTCCGCATTTGTTGTTGCTTTATCTATGACTTCTTTCGCTGCGTCGGCTTTGGCTTTCGCGTCTGCTTTGGCTGCAGTTTTCTCCTCATCTGTTAAGTCGTTGTTTGCGTCAATTGCTGCTTCCTTAGCTTTTAATGCATCGTCGATTGCTTGTTTAGCCGCTGGCTTAGCTTGCGCTGTTGGACTTACTGAAGATACACTTGTCACTCCAGCGTTTTTAGCTTTCTCAACTGCATCGTTTGTTGTTGCGTTGTCGATTGCTTGTTTTGCTGCAGTCGCTTTGTCTTGCGCTTCTTGCTTAGCTACGGCTTTTTCTTCGTCAGTTAAGTCGTTATTTGCGTCAATTTCTTTAATCTTATCAGCTAACGCGTCTTCTACTGCTTTTTTAGCTGCTGGCTTCGCTTGCGCTATTGGAGTGACTGAAGATACACTTGTCGCTCCGTCATTTTTAGCTTGTTCTACCGCATCGTTTATTGTTGCGTTGTCGATTGCTTGCTTAGCTGCATCTGCTTTCGCTTTAGCTTCAGCCTTAGCCGCGGTTTTCTCTTCGTCTGTTAAGTCTGTGCGAGCATCAATCTCGTCGTTCTTAGCTTTTAGGGCATCATCGATAGCTTTTTTAGCTTCTGACTTCACTACTGCGTCTGGATTTACATTGTTTACTTCTATTGTTCCAGTTGACTGAGCTTGATCGACTTCTGCGTTGGTTGTTGCTTTATCGATGGCTTCTTTCGCTGCATCGGCTTTGGCTTTCGCGTCTTCCTTAGCTTTGGCTTTTTCTTCAGCAGTCAAGTCGTTGTTTGCGTCAATTGCTTTAATCTTATCAGCCAACGCGTCATCGATCGCTTTTTTAGCCGCTGGCTTCGCTTCTGGTATTGGATTTACATTGTTTACTTCTGTTGTTCCATCAGCCTTAGCTTGTTCTACCGCCGCATTTGTTGTTGCGTTGTCGATTGCTTGTTTCGCTGCAGTCGCTTTGTCTTGCGCTTCTTGCTTAGCTGCAGCTTTTTCTTCGTCAGTTAAGTCGTTATTGGCATCAATCTCATCGTTCTTAGCTTTAAGCGCATCGTCGATTGCTTGTTTAGCCGCTGGTTTTGCTACTGGTGTTTGAGTTACTGAAGATACACTTGTCGCTCCGTCATTTTTAGCTTGTTCTACCGCTGCGTTTGTTGTCGCGTTGTCTATTTCTTGTTTTGCTGCGTCGGCTTTGGCTTTCGCGTCTGCTTTGGCTGCAGTTTTCTCCTCATCTGTTAAGTCTGTACGAGCTTCAATCTCATTATTCTTAGCTTTCAGAGCTTCATCGATTGCTTGCTTAGCTTCTGTTTTCGCTTCTGGTTGTGGATCTACTGCTTTTACTTCTGTTGTTCCAGTCACCTTAGCTTGTTCTACTTCCGCATTTGTTGTTGCGTTGTCGATGGTTGCTTTCGCTGCGTCAGCTTTGGCTTTCGCGTCTTCCTTAGCTGCAGTTTTCTCTTCATCTGTTAAGTCTGTACGTGCATCTATTTCGACAGTCTTAGCTTTGAGCGCTTCGTCGATGGCTTTCTTAGCTTCTGTTTTCGCTTCTGGTTGTGGATTTACTGAAGTTACTTCTGACGTTCCGTTAGTTTTAGCTTGCTCAACTTCTGCATTTGTTGTCGCTTGATCAATTGCTTGTTTTGCTGCGTCAGCTTTGGCTTTCGCGTCTTCCTTAGCTTTGGCTTTTTCTTCAGCAGTCAAGTCGTTGTTTGCGTCAATTGCTTTAATCTTATCAGCCAACGCGTCATCGATCGCTTTTTCAGCCGCTGGCTTCACTTGCGCTGTTGGTGTTACTGAAGATACACTCGTTGCTCCTGCGTTTTTAGCTTGTTCTACTCCTGCGTTTGTTGTTGCATTGTCAATAGCTGTTTTCGCTGCGTCGGCTTTGGCTTTCGCGTCTTCCTTAGCTTTGGCTTTCTCTTCAGCAGTCAAATCGTTGTTTGCGTCAATCGCCTCGTTCTTAGCTTTCAATGCGTCATCGATGGCTTGCTTAGCTGCTGGTTTGGCTACCGGCGTTGGAGTCACCGAATCTACTGATGTCACTCCTGCGTTTTTAGCTTGTTCTACCGCATCGTTTGTTGTTGCGTTGTCGATTGCTTGTTTCGCTGCATCGGCTTTGGCTTTCGCGTCTTCCTTAGCTTTGGCTTTCTCTTCTGCGGTTAAGTCATTGTTCGCGTCAATCGCTGCTTCCTTAGCTTTTAACGCTTCATCAACTGCATTTTTTGCATCAGTTTTCTTTTGACTTGCTTGTGGGTTAACGCTTTCTACATCAACAACGCCTGTAGTTTTCGCATTATCTACTGTTGAGTTTGTTGTTGCAGTATCAATATTATTTTTAGCCGCTGTTGCTCTTGCTTGTGCATCTGCTTTTGCTGCTTCTTTTTCTTCAGTTGTTGAATCATTTCTTGCATCAAGTTGTGCTACTTTCGCTTTCAGCGCGTCTTCAATTGCTTTCTTAGCCGCTGGTTTCGCTACCGCTGTTGGCGTTACTGAACTTACACTTGTTGTTCCTGCCGTTTGGGCTGAGTCCACTGCTGCGTTTGTTGTCACATTATCAATTGCTGTTTTCGCTGCAGTTGCTTTTGCCTGTGCATCTGCTTTCGCTGCATTCTTCTCTTCGGTCGTTAAGTCGTTATTCGCATCAATGGCTGCTTCTTTCTCTCTTAAAGCTGTATCAATAGCTGCTTTTGCTGTATCTTTCTTAGTTACTGCAGGATTATCATTGCTAATCGCAGTTGTTCCTGATGTTTTCGCATTATCTAATGCAGCTTTAGTCGTTACCGAGTTATCATTAATTGCTGTTAAAGCTTTCGACTTATCGGCATTAACTTTTTCGATTGCAGCTGCTTTTTCTTCTGAAGTTGCGTTTGTATTAGCATTAATCTCTGCAATTTTATCTTCAGCAGCTTTGTTAACTGCATCAATTGCAGGTTGTTTATTTAAACTTACATATTCTGATAAAGGTTTTGTATCAGTTGATCCATCTTTATAGGTCACAACAATATTTCCATTAACATCTTTTGTAATCGTAGAAATTCTTGTCGCCTGATTGTCTACAGCTTGTCCTCTCTTGCTAGTAAAATTAGCATCATCGTTAGTTTGAGAGTATTCGATTTTTACTTTTTCTTTAATTTTTTCAAATTCGTCAGCCGTAACATTCGCTGGATCTACTACACTAACTGTTCCTTCTGGAGTCTTAATATCATATTTAGTAGTTTGATTTTTTACAACAAATTCAACATAACCTTCAATTTTTTGACGTTCTGCAGGATTAGTAGTTGCATTAATTCTTCCGTTAAAAGGTGCACTTTCTCCATTGTTGTCATCTTTTGCAACGATAACACTTGTCCATTTTTTCCCAGCAGTTAAATTCGTTGTTCCAGTCATTTTAATGGTTACTGTCTTCTTATCTTCAGAAACAGAACCCGCTCCGCTTGTTACTGCGCTATCAACAATATTCCCTACTGCTAAACCAAAACTAGTTGCATTATTATAGTTAATGTCACCAGGGCCACGAAGTTTTAGGTCCTTAATCTTAGACTCATCCGTTGCAGTAAATGTTAGGTCTGTCTCTTCTCCAGAATAGATATAAATATTTCTGTTCGCTTCGTTTGAATACGGTAGATTAACAACCGGCGGAACATTTTTTTGTACAATTTCACTTACTGGTTTTGTCTTCGTAGAACCATCTGTAAATGTCACAACGATATTATTCCCAACGATATTAACAGATTGGATAACATCCTCAGGATGTTCAACTAAAGTTCCACGTTTATCAGCAAATCGTGCATCTTCGTTTGTTGTTGAATATTCTAGTTGAATACTATCTTTGATTTTTTGCAAGTCTTCTGCTGTAGGATTTGTCAAACTAGTTACAGAAATCTTTTCATCTGTAGGTTGAGATCTTAATGAATATTTCTTAGATTGAGCTTTTAATACTAAGTAGAAATACCCTGGGTCTGCAATACTATCACCTTTTTTAAGATTCTCTCTACCTTGATCATCAACCACCTGAATATAACGAGTACCCACGTTAAGTGTTTGGTTTTCTTGTTTTGTATAATCTCTGTGTTTTTTCAGTATATCGTTTGGACGACCTGTAATAACGATTTTCGCAGGATTTGCTTGACTCGCCTCCGATGTTACCCCTGCCGTTTCAGCACGATTTATTACCCTAGCAGTAAATCCAAATTCAACATCCAAGTCATTATCTGTACCTGCAACATTAGGGAATCTTTGTCTAGATCCTTTCTTAATCGTTGCATAACGAATCTTTCCAGTTTCAGAATAAACAGGAATTTCTAATGAGAAATGCTCTTCGTTATAGATATAGATTTTCTTCTCATCTGGTATGGAGAATGTAAAGTCTACCTTAGGATCTTGATTGACAGGTGCACGGAATGTTGTATCCTTTTCAATTTCACTTCCATTACGCGGATCATTGGCACCAGTATTTTCAATCGCATTTGATTCTGATGGTTTCTCAGTATTTTCAGCTTTGATACCAACTGTTTCTTTACCATCAATAGTATCTGTTGAAACAATTTCTTTTTTCTCAACCGGCTTATTTCGTAATTTTGAGTTAACAGCAGTAACCAGTTTTTGATAGGCACTCGTCAATTCTTCTTGACTGCTTGCGTTCGCTAAAGTTGCTTTGGCATTAGCCAATTCAGCAGCTAGACTCGCTACACTTTCCTCTGTCTTATTAGCGTAGGCTCCACTTGAAATCTTACCTTCAATTTCACCAATATAATTTGCAAGTTGGCTTTTATCTAATTCTGGTTTACTAATTTTTGGCTCACTGATTTTGGACTCACTCTGATTTTCAGCCTTCTCCCCACCTGATTGAGCCAACTCTACTTTACTAGAAGACTCTTCAGTTACTTTCAATTGATCAGCTGCAACTGCTCCATTTCCTAAAAACATTAAAAAGGCAGCAACCGCTACACTCGCTGCACCAAAACTATATTTACGAATGGAGAAACGCATGATTTTTTCTTTTCTCTGATTCTCAAGGGACTTATCAGAAAGCTTGTTCTTCATTTATAATATTTCCTTTTCTTTTATCTATATACACATTATATTATATTAAAGTTTATGCGTATTTACAAATTACTTTATATTTCATTTTATAATTTTTAAGCCATTTTTGCAAGTTGTTTGAACTAGAACAGAATCCATAAAACAAAGCCCTGCCTGACATTTCATCTACTTTTTGAAAATCTATTTTCTAGTATTTTGGCTATAAATATATTCAATAATTATGCTTGTAAATGAACAGTCAATTACTACATAAATAAAAAGGAGAAGACATACTTGCCTCTACTTTTTGGGCTCTATAATATTTGTAGTGGGTAACCCCCCTATAGATATTATGGAGCCTATTTTTGTGTAGAAAAAAAAGTCCCATAAGATCTATAATGAAAAGCGACCAAACTACTCATTAGAAAGAATCATATGGAACAATTACATTTTATCACAAAACTACTCGATATCAAAGACCCAAACATCAAAATTGTGGATATCATCAATATGGATACACATAAGGAAATCAGCGCTAAACTGGACTACGACGCCCCATCTTGCCCTGATTGCGGAAGTCAAATGAAGAAATATGACTTCCAAAAAACGTCTAAGATTCCTTACCTTGAAACAACTGGTATGCCTACCAGAATCCTCCTTAAAAAGCGTCGTTTCAAGTGCTATCATTGCTCTAAAATGATGGTAGCCGAGACCTCTCTCGTCAAGAAAAATCACCAAATTCCTCGTATCATCAACCAAAAATTGCGCAAAAGCTGATTGAAAAGACTTCTATGACCGATATCGCTCATCAACTGGCTATTTCAACTTCAACTGTCATTCACAAGCTCAATGACTTTCACTTTAAGCATGACTTTAGCCAACTTCCTGAGATTATGTCTTGGGATGAGTATGCCTTCACCAAGGGAAAGATGAGTTTCATTGCACAAGATTTTGACAATCTCAATATTATCACTGTTCTTGAAGGTAGAACGCAGGCTATCATCCGAAATCACTTTCTTCGCTACGATAGAGTAGTTCGCTGTCAGGTGAAAATCATTACGATGGATATGTTTAGCCCTTACTATGACTTGGCTAAACAGCTTCGCTTTCGAATTTCTAGGCTCAGGCTGAAACAGTCTCCCAGACTGTTTCACTCCCATGTGCTAAAATCGTTCTCGACCGCTTTCACATTGTCCAACATCTAAGCCGTGCTATGAGTCGTGTCCGTGTCCAAATCATGAATCAATTTGAGCGAAAATCTCATGAATACAAGGCTATCAAGCGCTATTGGAAACTCATACAACAAGATAGCCGTAAACTCAGCGATAAGCGATTTTATCGCCCTACTTTTCGCATGCACTTAACAAATAAAGAGATTCTAGACAAGCTTTTGAGCTATTCAGAAGAGTTGAAACATCACTATAATATCCATCAGCTCTTGCTTTTTCACTTTCAGAACAAGGAGCCTGAGAAATTTTTCGGACTTATTAAGGACAATCTAAAGCAGGTTCATCCTCTTTTTCAGACTGTCTTTAAAACCTTCCTCAAGGATAAAGAAAAGATTGTCAACGCCCTTCAACTACCTTATTCTAATGCCAAATCGGAAGCGACCAATAATCTCATCAAACTTATCAAACGAAATGCATTTGGGTTTCGGAACTTTGAAAACTTCAAAAAACGGATTTTTATCGCTCTCAATATCAAAAAAGAAAGGACGAAATCCGTCCTTTCTAGATCTTAGCTTTTCTTCAACCCACTACAGTTGACAAAGAGCCCCTTTTTGATATTAAGTCAGTCCCTTCAGGACTAATAAAATTACTTAAAGATTGAAGTTTTAAAGCTGTTTGTTTGTTGAAGAAGTTTTTTGTATAGTTTTTCTTTAAGTGTAACAGTATTGTCAAATTTAACTGATCCATTCTTAAGAGTAGCTTTATCTTTTTCAACAGCTGCAGCAAATGCATTCTTCAAGTCATCGTAACTACTGTATGTAGTACCGTCGATTGTAACAGGGTTAAATCCTGCTTTCGCTTTATCCACAACTTCTTTGAAGTATTCTTTCTTCCAAGCTTCTAGAGAAGTAAATTTACCATCAGAAACTTTCTTAATGATGAAGTCGTCACCTAAAGTAGCGTTACCAGCTTTTTTAGATTCAGCTTTTAACATATTTGAAGCGTAGTTTAGGAAGCCTTTTTCATATCCATAGTAACCCCACATACGGAAGGTGTTATGTTTGAATGACATTGAGCCAGGAGCTCCTTCACTTGTATTACCACCATAAATACCTGCAGTGATAGGCACTGTTACATAGGCAGTTCCAAATCCAGTTGGGTCATATGTAGCATTACCAGGACCATGTTTTGTCATGAAGTTTTTCTCTACTAAATCATTAACAGAATTCAACTCATATTCTTTTTCTGTTGCATTCAGATCACGAACTACATCATATTGATTCTTCGTATTCGCTCCACGTAGTTTTTTATCCACTTTCTTGAACCAAGCGTTGTTTAGTTCTTTATCGTGTTTATCAAGAACGGCTTCACCTTCTAGATAATCAAGAAGCATGAGCGTATCATTGAAACCTTTCATGTAATGATCGATCTCTTCTCGAGATGCAAGGTCATTTGGATTAGTGTTATACCATTGGTTTCCGTTATTTGGACGTTCATAGGCCATGTTTAATCCTAATGCTTTAAAGTCACCGTTTGGACTTGATTCAGCTGGAGATTGTAACATCCCTTGAGCAAATGCTTCTAAGTCAGTACCTTCACGGTGTCCCGAACCTCCTAGATATACCATACGGTCATTTACGTGAGTTGTTTCATGTGTAAAGGCTGAAATACCAAAGTCACTAATCATATCTGTCACCATGAAGAACACCGAATCATCTTTATATGGTTTAGGATAAACACGAGCTACTGCTCCCATTCGTCCATCTGTTGCATGATAACGACCGGTTGGTCCATATAATTCACGAATTGGCGCAACATCTTTACCACTAGCAGTATGTCCGTATTTATCTGTGCTGATTCCTTTATAGTTTTGGTTATCTAACACAGGAGTTGGGACCATATTGTTGCTCTTAAGCAGTTGATTACGAACTTTATCTAATGATAAACGTGACCAGAAGTCTAGGTAATTTTGTTGACCTTTAGCTACTTTATTAATTTCAGCCTTGAATGCCTCACGCTCAGCTTCAGTATACTTACCATATTTCTCAAATGAGCTATATGCCATAGTGTTATATGTTGAGATTAAGAACATATGTGCATCTTTTAGGTTCAGAAGGGGAAGAATCATCTTACCGTGAACATCGTTATTTAATCCTTCATAAGCTCTGTGTTTCTTATCTGCGAATGCAGGATTTGTAGTTGTTGGTTCAACGACATATACATTATCTTTAGTTGCTTTAATAAACCAATCGTTTAAATCTGTGTCACTTGTGAAGAGTTCCATATTGTATTTTAAGAATGCATTTAGGTCACCCTTACCAGTAGCACCAGCGATCACTTCACGGTATGCATCGTGAGTACGGTCACCTTTTACATTGTTTTCTTTAGAACCAATACTGATGATTCTATCTAAGACACTCACATTCTTACCATAGAAATCAGGTTTGAATAACATTAACTCTTTAATGTTAAAGTCATCGAATTTAACTCCGTAGTAACGGTTGAGGTAAGACAAACCAAGAAGAACTGCAGCTTTATTGTCATCAATTTTCTTAATCAAGGCACGTTTAGCGGCTTCATCAGTGTTCAGTTGGTGATCTTCATTTTCCACTAACTTCGTAACGAATTGATTAAGATTATCTTTAACATACTTGAAGCTTTCTTCTAAGTAAAGGTTCTTAATTGCGTTAACTTTTCCGTCACCATTTTTTCCGAATAATTTGTAAACATCATCAGATTGCAATTCAACTGGACTCAATTTACTTTCGATAGCACTGATCAAATCGGCACGATCTTTAACAACCCTTTTTGGTGTGTAAACAATATCTCCTAAATCATTAATACTATATTCACGAACTTGTTGAACCTTCGATTCTTTTTGTGTAATAGCTTTAATTTCTTTCGTCTTATCTGCATAATGAATCATAATGTGATCAGCATCTGTAAGGTCTGTGACAAAGTCATTTCCTTTCATAGCAGTAACAGACAAAACTTCTGTAGTTAATAATTTAGAACCAGCAGGAATCTTGTTACCTTGGTTAACAATCCATTCTTTATTATAGAATGGTTGAAGTTTTTCAATGTTTCGGTAAGCAAGCTCACGAGATGCGTCGTAATCATCAATATTTTTGTATTGATCAGCCTTACTTACAATGTTGTTCAGTTTGTCTTCAACAGGAAGTGTGCTTTCGAATTTATCAGCAGTGATTCCCATTTTAGCGATTAATTCATCCGCTTTTTCTTGAGTTATACTAGGGACTTTATTTGAGTTTTTATAAGTCTTTTTACCTTCACTTACACCTTCAACACTGTAGTTACGTTTCGTTCTAGAGTATGTGAAGTAATCATCAGCATCGATATCAGAGTGACCGAAGACCATCTCACCAGTCTTAACTTTCATCATAGTGATGTTGTCTTCTATAGCCCCCAGCGCCCAGTTAGTACCTAATAATCCTCCAGACATAACAGCTTCTTTAAGTTCGATAGAACCTTTTGCTACAGAATTTCGAAGGGTACCTTCTTTACCTAAAGTGCTGTTGTTACCACCGTTTTGAGATGAATATACAATTCCGGCAGTCTTAGCTTTGTTACCTGTGATTTCAGCGTCAACATAAGCTTTTTCCACGATACCTTCCCAGTTTTCACCAACGATACCTGTTAAGTAACCACCTTTATTTCCAGCGGCGTGGACTTTACCGATGAATGCAACGTTACTTAATTTTCCACTGCCATCAATTTTATTAATAACACCAGATACATCATTGTTACCAACAACGTTACCTGTTACTTTAATATTCTCTACAGTAGCATTATTTTTAATAACGTTAGCTATCGGTGCGATTCTATCGGTTCCTGGCATGTCGATATTTACATTTTCAAGTAGTAGGTCTTTTACTGTACCACCGACAATATCACCGAATAAAGGTCTGTTCATATTGCTAATGGTAAATTTATTACCATCAGTACTTGTTAATGTTCCTTTGAAAGCATTTGTAACATAAGATTTTCCTGCTGGTTTAACGTTGGCAGCATTGATATTGCTACCAAGCTTAAAGGTACCAGTCGGTTCTTTTTGCATATCTTCAATTAATTCTTTGAAGTTATAGTAAACATTACCTTCTTTTGCTTTTTGTTTTTCAAAGTAATGAACATACTCTTCTTTAAGTGTGTTATCAGCATTACGTTGAATCAAATCAGGTGCTTTGGCAGTGACCTTATACAAGGTCTTGCCATCAACTGTGACTTCTTCAATCTTATCAACAGCCAGTCTGGTTGTTTTGTTATCATGAGTGGTTACTCGTAAATAAAGCGGAGCAACATCAGCTGGTTTTTCCGTAAGCAAACTAGTATCTGTTTCGTTACCGTCAGCGTCTACACTCATCAAGCTTGTTTCTTTGATGTTCTTGATTTCAACTTTTTTGAGGTCAATTCTTAGAGGTTCTTCCTTCAGAACTTCTTCCTCATCACCCTCACCACGGTCATAAACCATCTTGGTTTCAAGTTTATAATCCTTATAGTACTGCAAATCTGTCAGAGTAGTTTTCAAGTCTTCTGGCGAAACATTCAAAGTTTTGACAATCTCATCACCTTTTTTCAGAGTTAGGGTGATAGATTTAATGGCTGCCTTACTTGGATTTTCTAGACTGTACTTAACATCTGAAGTACGCTTCAAATCCTTAGGTTCAACTGCCGTGATAGTCAATACTGGTTTTTCAAAAGTCTTGGTACCACGTTTCAAAATCTTGTCTTGAGGTGCTTCAATGATTTCCTCTGTAACTTTTGGAGCGTCTTCTGTTTTCACTCCTTTGATGGTATTAAAGGTCTTGGTAATTTTTTTCTGACCTTCTTTACCTTCTTGAGCTACAACTTCTAAGCCTTTTTTCAGTTGGTCATCTTCTTTAACAACTTCCTTAAATGGAATCTTTTCAAGACTTTCTTCTACCAGAGTTCCTTCAATTGGTTTTGTCCCACGACTTACCTGTTGGTTTACAGGTTCCTTGGTGACCTCTGTGCTAGTTGAAAGAACTTGATCAGTTTTTACACCTTCCACTGTTTTATAAGTTGTTTTAGTAACTTGACTACCTTTTTCACCATTTCTTACGACAGTTTCTTCGTCCGTGTACTTGGTTGGGTCCTCAGTAGTTTCAGTTTTGTAGTCTAAGTCTGTAGTTGATGTTTCAACAAGGGTTCCCTCAGTTACTTTGTACTCAGGTAACTGATCTTGTACAAGGGCTTGACCTGTTTTACCTTCCTCTTGGGTACCTTTCGCTTCAACTGGAGCCTCTGGCAATTCTGGCTGTGTTAAAGCTTGACCTTCCTTGCCTTCCTCTTGGGTACCTTTTGCTTCAACTGGAGCCTCTGGAAGTTCTGGTTGTGTTAGAGCTTGACCTTCTTTACCTTCCTCTTGAGTTCCTTTTGCTTCTACTGGAGCCTCTGGAAGTTCTGGTTGTGTTAGAGCTTGGCCCTCTTTACCTGGTTCTTGAGTCCCTTTTGCTTCTACTGGAGCCTCTGGCAATTCTGGTTGTGTTAAGGCTTGGCCAGTTTTACCTTCCTCTTGGGTCCCTTTAGCTACTTGATGAGTTGGTTCAGCTTGTGGGGTTGGAGTTGGAGCAGGTTGCACCTCTTTCTTCGTTCCGACTACAATAACTTGCGACACAGGATTTTGAACCACTTGGTCTTCGATAACTTCTCTAACTTCTTGACCATTAAGCATTGATACTTTGGTTACAAGGCGACGCTGACCATTTACTCCGGCTGTGACGATACGAGTCTGTCCTTCTGCTAGATTAGTATCTGGGCTTGTGACTGTTTTAAACGGAATCTCTACCAAGCTCTCTTCCTGTCTTGTCTGAGGATTCGCAGAAACTGGTTTTTCTTCAGCAGCAGGAGCAACTAAAGTTTGTGTCACAGGTTTTTCAACGATAGTTTCTGGAGCAACAGCAGGTGTTTCTTGAACTACTTCTGTTTTCTCGATTTCATTTGCACTTTGCTTTTCTACTGGCAACTGAGGCTTCTCAGCTGAAGCTGGTCTTGATGGATGGAGTTCCGCTTCCTTAAAGTATCCAATATACTCATAGCCATCAATGTGGATAATCCCTTCAGCCAATCCTTCATGTGTAGAGGCCGAAATAGTTTGGTTATAAGAAAGCAATTCTTTATTTTCAAATGCGAATGTCCCATAAGGTACAAAGGTACTGGCTCCTAAAGAACCAATCAAGAGAACACCTAGAACCTCTTTGCGACCTTTTTTGGACACCAAAAAGACTGCTAGAGAAGCAGTTGCCAAGCCAAGACCTGCCAAAGCTAGTTCCTTACTTCCTGTGTAAGGAAGTTGTTGACTATTAGTTGCCTTCTTGCGATAAACTACATAGAGAATATCTTCATCTTGAAATTCTGTTGGAACCTCATGATGAATCAGGGCTTTTTCAGACTCGGTCAATTCCTGCTCCGCCAAATAACGGTAATGAACGCTATGAGCACCACCGACTTCATTGGCTTGAACCTTATCCACTGAAAGGGTACTGGCACCAAAAAGGAAGGCCCCGATGGCTACAGGACCTACCCCAACAGTTAGCTTACGAATCGAATATTTGGTGATTTTTTCTAGTTGTTGTTTTGTTTTTTTCATTCTCACGACTTTCTGATAGAATCTTGTGGATAATGCGCACGCGCACCTCCAATTAATTTTGGACGGCTAGCAAGAGCCGTTACATGGGCATGCCCAATTTCTCTCAAAAGAGGGCGAATCGGAACCTGAACATGCTTAACATGCATACCAATTGCAGTATCTCCGATATCCAATCCAGCATGAGCCTTGATAAATTCAACCTCAACTGGATCTTGCATAAACTTGAAGGCTGCCAACTGACCTGAACCTCCTGCATGGAGAGTGGGAAGGACACTGACGATTTCCAGACCAAACCGCTCTGCCACCTGACGTTCAACAACGAGGGCCCGATTGACATGTTCACAACCTTGAACAGCTAGATGAATTCCTTTTTCCTCTAGGATATCTAAGATGGTCTTCACGATGATTTCCCCAATTTCTTGGCTGGATTCCTTGCCAATCTGACCACCTATTACTTCACTAGAAGAAAGGCCCAAAACAAAGATAGATCCTTGCTTCAAATTGGCCTTTTCTAATACATCGTTTACAATCTGGCTAGTTTCTCTTTGAATGTCTTTTTCCTTCATACTTGATACCTCTTTTGTCATTATCTATCATATCGTTTTTTCTACGTTTTAGCAAGATAGACAACCTAGAAAGCTTGCCCAATTACGCATAAAACTCCCAGAATTGACTGGGAGTTAACTAGTTTCTATTCTATTTATGTATATTTCAACTGTCGTACCTTTTGAGGGAATAGAATCAATCTTCATTTGGTAATGTTCTCCAAAATGAAGTTTGAGCCGTTGATCAACATTTTGAAGACCAACTCCCCCACGTTTGAGTTGACTTTGACTACTATCGCTAGCATCTTGGAAACCAACTCCATCATCCTCAATACGGATGACCATTCCTGAATCCTGTTTCTGAACAGAAACTCTAATATGTCCCTGACCTTCCTTTTCCTTAATGCCATGGTAAAGAGCATTTTCTACTAGAGGTTGCAACACCAGCTTTGGCAAGACTAGCTTATCAAAAGTAGAATCTTCATTAATCTCATAGTTCAACTTATCCCCATAGCGTTGTTTCTGGATAAAGAGATACTGGCGGACATGGTTGATTTCGTCAGAGAGGCAAATCAAGTCCTTGCCTTGATTGAGCGCCAAGCGGAAATAGGTCGCCAAGGACTTGGTCACCTGAACCACTCGCTGACTATCCTGAAATTCAGCCATCCAAATAATGGTGTCCAATGTATTATAGAGGAAATGCGGATTAATCTGGCTCGATAGGGCTTGAAGTTGGTACTGACGGGTCGTTTCTTCCTGCCTGCGAATATCCGCCATCAGCTGATCAATCTGATCCAGCATGGCATTGAACTGACGAGTCACTTCTCTCAGTTCATGGGCACCAGTTTCCTTGGCACGAAGATTCTGATTACCAGAAGCAATCTCCAGCATGGTTTCTCTCAAGTCATTCAGAGGAGCAATCCAACGTTTAAGACTAATCCACACCAAGCAGAGACAGGCAAGAAGAGATGTGAAACTGGCTCCAAGCAAGGTCCACATGAGTTGACTCCGAACCTGGTCTAACTTCTCCAGCGAAGACACGCCAAGCACCGTCCAATCAGTTCCAGCAATTCTTTCCTGACTGACGTAGGATTTGTGATCTGGAGTATAGCCCTGCCCTGTCTCAATGTAGTGTTTCATAGCCTCCATTTCGCTAGACGAACTATAAACTGTGTGTTGAGGATGGTAAACAAATTCATGGTTTTCATTGATGATAAAGGCAAAGCCCTGCTGCCCCAACTGAAGTTGATTTAGATAGGCTTCCAGAGTTTCATAAGAAATATCCAAACGAAGCACGCCCAGATTAGCTCCCTTTGCATCAACAAGTTCTTGAGTGACAGAAATGACCCACTGACTATCTGATTTACGAGCTGGTGTCAAAACAGGCTTAGCTCCCTGATGAATGGCCTTTTGGTACCAATCCTCAGTCATCATATCTGAGGAAGTTTTCATCTGCACACTATCATCCGTAGAAATGACCTGACCAGATTTGGTTACCAGCACAACAGCTTTCAAGTCCTGGTCTGACTTTAAAATGGTCAAAAACAAATCTCGAATTCCCTTGACCTTTTCTTGACTGGGATTCTCAGCATAGGTTAGGACATCTGCCTGCTGGGTCAAACTGGTCGAGGTGGTTTCTAATTTTTTGATATAAGACTGGATAAAGTGGCTAGTCTGACTGATAGTCGTTTGGCTATTGCCCTCAATAGTAGCCTCAATGGCTGAAGAACTAGATTGATAGTAGAAAGTCCCAACCAGAGCTAGGAGAATGAGAAAGACCAGAAAGATGGAAATAACCATTCTGACTAGGAGAGAAGAACGTTTCATCGATCTTCCCCCTTCTTAAACTGGCGAGGTGTCACACCTGCAATCTGTTTAAAACGTTGGGTAAAATAGTTCATATCTTCAAAGCCAACCTTCTCTGCGATCTCGTAAATCTTCAGATCGGTAGTTAAAAGCAAAAGCTTGGCTTGTTTGACACGTTCTCTCACCAGATAATCCTGAAAAGGCAGGCCTAACTCTTTCTTAATCAAAGAACTCAGATAAGTCGGGCTAAAACCCAAGTCACTGGCCAAACTCTTCAAACTAAATTGGCTATCAGCCAGATGGGACTGGATTTTCTGGGCCATATTTCCCTCAAACTTATCAGTCAATAAATCTTGTAACTGCTCTTCTTTCTCTTCCTTATCCAACTTTTGCTTGATTTTCCCCAGCATTTCCTCGATATCCTGACGAGAAAAGGGCTTGAGTAGGTAATCATCCACACCTAGTTTGACAGCAGACAAGGCATAATCAAAATCATCGTAGCCTGTTAAAAAGACCAAATGCACCTGAGGATAGGTTTCTCGGACCAGACTGGCCAACTGGATCCCATTTAGCTGAGGCATGTTGATATCGGTTAAAATAATATCTGGCACCTGCTTTTGTATCAATTCCCAAGCCTGCCTTCCATTTTCAGCTTGACCGATGATTTCCATATCGTAGGCTGCTACATTGACCAGTTTAGTCAAGCCTTGTCTTACCAGATATTCATCTTCTACGATTAAGATTGTGTAGGTCATGCTTCTCTCCTTTGTCACTTACTAGTATCAGTATAGCAAAATTCTCCTCTAACTGCTTAGGAAAGACCTCTTAATCGACATAATCTAGTAAATAAGCATAGCCTTTTTCTTCCATTTGATCTTTAGGAATAAAGCGGATAGAGAGACTATTAATACAGTAGCGCAAGCCACCCTTGTCCTGTGGTCCATCCGTAAAGACATGGCCAAGGTGAGAATCTCCAACTCGGCTTCGCACTTCCATTCGCGTCATATTGTAAGACTTATCTTCCTTATAGGTGGCGACATCTGGACTGATTGGTTGGGTGAAACTAGGCCAACCACAACCAGACTCAAACTTGTCCTTTGATGAAAAGAGGGGTTCGCCAGTTGCTACATCCACATAGATACCAGATTCAAATTTATCCCAGTAGCGGTTTGAAAAAGCCCGTTCTGTTTGATTTTTCTGGGTAACTGCATACTCCTCAGTTGACAAAGTCTTTTTCAATTCCTCGTCACTTGGTTTGGGATATTTGCTGGCATCAATGACGGGATAGGCTGCCTGATTGACATTGATATGGCAGTAGCCATTTGGATTTTTCTTGAGATAGTCTTGGTGGTAATCCTCAGCCACTACAAAATTCTTCAAGGTTTCCTTTTCAACTGCTAGAGGTTGGTCGTATTTCTGAGCCACCTCATCAAAGACTTGGTTAATCACCTCTAAATCCTTCTCATCTGTGTAATAAACACCGGTACGGTACTGGGTCCCCACATCATTTCCTTGTTTATTTTTGCTGGTTGGATTGATAATGCGGAAGTAATGTAGCAATATTTCCTTGAGGGAAATTTGCTTGGCATCATAGGTGACATGGACAGTCTCCGCATGTCCTGTTTGGTTAATCAATTCGTACTTGGTTGATTCCCCTCTACCGTTTGCATAGCCTGAAACGGCATCTGTCACTCCGGGAACGCGTGAGAAATATTCCTCCACTCCCCAGAAACATCCCCCAGCTAGATAAATTTCATGCAAGTCTGCGTCTTTACTAATTTCTGTTTTTTTCACTGTTTTTCCTCCTTGGCTAACTGCTGCTTTCTCAATTTGCGAGCTATCTGTCTGCCCTGCATTTCGCATCAATAGAAAATAGAAACCGGTTATGGCTAGGAAAAAAATCCCTGCCAAGACAAACAATTTTACTTTATCGTTCATGACTTTTCTCTACCCCATTTCTTTCAATTCTTTTAAAATCATATCCTTATCCATAAAACCTGGTTGCGTTTTGACCAGCTTGCCTTCCTTGTCTATAAATGCTTGAGTTGGGTAAGAACGGACACCATAACTTTCCAAAAGTTTGCCTGATGGATCAATTAGAACTGGGAAATTTTTATAATCCAAGCCCTTGTACCAGTTCTTAAAGTCAGCTTCCGCTTGTTCTCCCTTGTGACCAGGAGACACCACTGTTAAGACCACGTAGTCATCACCAGCATCCTTAGCAATTTCATCCGTATCCGGAAGACTAGCCAGACAGATAGAACACCAAGAAGCCCAGAATTTAAGATAAACTTTCTTGCCCTTGTAATCAGACAAGCGGTAGGTCTTGCCGTCTACACCTGTCAATTCAAAATCAGCAACCGCCTGACCTTTAGTGGCAGTTTGCGTGCTGACTTGTTCTGTTTTGGTTTGCTCCTTCATAGTAGACTCGTCTGACATGTTTTTAGCCGAACAGGCTGCCAAACAACAGATTGAGCCTACTCCAAGGAGACATGTTTGCCATTTTTTCATGTCTTCTTCCTTTCTATTCAAATAATGTAGTCAAAATGGAAGCATTTCCCAAAAGCACCAAGATTCCCATTACGATAATGAGAAAACCTCCCACTTTTTTGAGGGTTCCGAGGTAAGGATGGAGTTTTCGGAAATGTTTCAAAACATAGCTGGAGGCAAGAGCTAGAACCAAAAATGGTAGCGCCAAGCCCAGCGTGTAAACCAACATGAGACCAGCTCCCTGCCAAGCTCCTGAACCACCTGAAGCTGCCAATGCTAAAACAGACCCAAGAACCGGCCCCACACATGGCGTCCAAGCAAAACTAAAGGTCAATCCCAGTAAAAATGCCTGACTATAGCCCTTACCCTTTTGCCCCTGTCTCCTTAATTGTAGCCTTCTTTCCTTGTAGAGCCCCTGCAAATGTAAGACTTCCATCTGGTGCAAGCCCAAGAAAATGATAACCGCACCTGTCACATACTGAAACCAAGAAGCATACAGCAAATTGCCTAAAAAACCAGCTCCATAGCCCAGTAAGATAAAAACAAAGGAAATTCCTGCTATAAAGGCCAAAGTTCGCAATAGACTAACACTTGATATTGAATATTTTCCACTAGAAGCTTGAGCACCATCTTTGTCATCCAACAAGACCCCTGCATAGACCGGTAACAAGGGTAAAATACAAGGAGAAAAGAAGGAAAGAATTCCAGCAAGAAAAACACTGATAAAAAAGATTATATTATCCATCGCCTTCCTCCATTCTTTGATTTGATAGGACTATTATAGCCCCAAAACTCCAGAAAAAACAGGGACAATGATAGGGAAAAATAGGAATTTAATCAGGTTATGTAAAAAATGTTGCAAAAAAAGCCAGACACAGTCTGACTTTGATGGAAACTGAAAAGAAAATTCACTAGTCTTCCCTGCTTATCTGATAATAAATAAGGTCCGCAAGATAGCCTTTTCTCTCTACAGCATTGGTAATAGTCTTGAGATAGGACATTCCAACCTTCTCCATGACACGACCTGAAGCTGGATTGAGACTGGCATAACGTGCCTTGACTTCTTGAAAGCCTGCTTGAGTAAAACAGAAGTCCAAGACAGCTTTCAAGGCCTCCGTCATCATACCATGACCCCAGTATTTCTTGCCTAGCACATAGCCAATTTCACAAGAAGAATCGTTCTCATCTATTGCAACGATGCTGATATCTCCTATCACCTGCTCCGGGTTTTCTTTGAGACAAATGGCCCATTTGTAATAGTTGGGATTAGCATAGGAAACAACCCAATTACGAATCGAGTTTCGAGTCACCTCGACATCAGAATGGGGATCCCAAGTGACGTAAGTTAGATTCTCAGCAGACGAAGCCCAATTTTGAAACATAGCCTCTGCATCTCTCTCCACAAATCTTCTTAAAATCAAACGTTCTGTCTGTAATATTTGCGTACCGATTGCTTTCATGACGCTACCTCGCTTTCTGATAGATGATTCTATGTCCAATCTCAATTTAAATTTACTTTAGAATTTCAAGGTAATAAGCTAAAAAGGTCCACAGGACCTTCTCTCACTTTCTTATTTCAAGGTGAGAGGCTGAAAACCTCCACTGGAGGTTATTCTTGCTCTCGAGTTTCAGGGCAAGAAGCTAAAAAGGTCCACAGTACCTTCCTCGCTTTCTCATTTCTAGGCTCAGGGTAAAAAGGTCCACAGGACCTTTTTACTCCCAAAAGTCATCAAATACGGTGATGGGTAGGTGGCGTTTGTGTTGGCCTTTGTGCCACCAGTTTTCGATAGTAGCTTGGGCTTCTGGGCTAATTGTTTTACCTTCTAGGTAGTCGTCAATCTCTTCATAAGTGACTCCGAGGGCTACTTCGTCAGCTAGACCTGGTTTGTCTTCTTCTAGATCTGCCGTTGGAATTTTTTCATAGAGTGCTGGGTCTGCACCAAGTTCCTGCAAGAGTTGTTTTCCTTGGCGTTTATTGAGGCGATAAAGAGGGAGAATATCCGCACCACCGTCACCAAACTTGGTAAAGAAACCTGTGATATTTTCCGCGGCGTGGTCTGTTCCAATGACCGCTCCGCTATGGGCACCAGCAAGGGCATACTGAGCAATCATACGGCAACGAGCCTTGATATTGCCCTTGTTGAAGTCTGAGACAGGACTACCTGTCGCTTCAACTGCGGCTGTCATGGCATCAGCTGATTCCTTAATATTCACAACCAAGCTGACATCTGGCTGGATGAAGGCTAGGGCTTTTTGAGCATCTGCTTCATCAGCTTGCACTCCATATGGCAGACGGACAGCGATAAATTTGTAGCTATCATCCCCTGTCTCTGCTCGCAGTTCTTCCATGGCCAGTTGAGCCAATCGTCCTGCTAAGGTTGAGTCTTGTCCTCCAGAAATCCCTAGTACAAAAGTTTTAAGGAAGGGGTGTTTTTTCAAATATCTTTTTAAAAAATCAATGGAACGACGAATTTCTTCCTGGGCATCAATCACCGGTTTGACACCCAGCTCTTGGATAATCGTTTCTTGCAAACTCATTCTTCTTCTCCTTCACCAAGGGCTTCCTTGCGCATTTTGTCAATCAAGTCCATCTTATCTTGCCATACATCACGCGCCAAATCCACTGGATAGTGCTGCGGATTGAGCACACGCTTATACTCATCCCAAAGCTTGTCAAATTCCTTACGAGCATAATCCTGAATCTCAGTCAAGCTAGGCAAGTTGTAAATCAATTTTCCGTCTTTAAAGATATCCACCAAGAGAGGAACAGCATCAAAATTACGAACGGTTTTCTTGATGTAAGTATAAGTCGGATGGAACATCTTGATTTCTGTCATGTCACTCACATCCACACCATCATAGGTGATGTAGTCGCCCTCTGACTTGCCTTTTTCACGACTGGTAATCCGCCACACCTGCTTCTTACCTGGCGTTGACACTTTTTCCGCATTATTAGACAGCTTGATGGTATTGCGCATGTTACCATTTTCATCTTCGATGGCCACAATCTTATAAACTGCTCCAAGAGCAGGCTGGTCATAAGCTGTAATCAGCTTAGTTCCCACACCCCAGACATCAATCTTAGCCTTTTGCATCTTGAGATTGAGGATGGTATTTTCATCTAGATCATTTGAAGCATAAATCTTAGCCTCTGTAAAACCAGCCTCGTCTAGTTGCTGACGGACTTTCTTAGAAATGTAGGCAATATCCCCAGAGTCAATCCGCACACCCATAAAGTTAATCTGGTCGCCTAGCTCACGTGCCACCTGAATGGCAGCTGGTACACCGATACGAAGGGTGTCATAAGTGTCCACAAGAAAGACACAGTTTTTGTGGGTTGCGGCGTAAGCTTTGAAAGCCTCATAGTCGTTACCATAAACCTGCACCAAGGAATGGGCATGGGTACCCAAGACAGGAATGTCAAAGAGTTTACCAGCACGCACGTTGCTGGTTCCATTGGCACCACCAATCACCGCTGCGCGTGTTCCCCAGATAGCCGCATCCATTTCTTGCGCCCTACGTGTCCCAAACTCCATCAAGGGTTCATCTTCGATAACTGAACGAATACGAGCTGCCTTAGTAGCCACCAAGGTCTGGTAGTTGACGATGTTCAAAAGAGCCGTTTCGACCAACTGGCATTGGGCTAAAGGGCCTTCAACTTGCACAATCGGTTCATTAGCAAAAACCAAATCCCCTTCTTGGGCAGAACGAACGGTCAACTCCAACTTGAAATTGCGAAGATAGTCCAAGAATTCCCCATGATAGCCAAGCGACTCCAAATAGGCAATATCACTATCTGAAAAACGCAAGTCTTCAAGATAGTTCACAATTCTTTCCAAACCAGCAAAAACCGCATAGCCGTTCTTAAAAGGCTGTTGGCGGAAATATACCTCAAAAACCGCCTTCTTATTGTGAATTCCTTGGTCAAAGTAAACCTGCATCATGTTAATCTGGTACAAGTCCGTGTGCAATGTCAAACTATCATCTGGATACATACTTTTCCTACTTCCTTAGCTAGAAATACATGAAAATTTTCAAAAACTTTCATGTATTCCAATAAATTAGTACTATTATATCACATTTTAGCTGGATTGAGAAAAGAGTAACAAGCTATTCTCCACTCTCCAGTTCATCCATGTCTTGCTCAAATTTTTTCTGAGCCCATTCGCCATAACTCTTAAGACCGAGATTGCCGATAAAGACCCAAGGAAGGTAAATGACATAAGTAATAACCCAAGCAGACAAGTATTTAACGTTTAAAGGATTATGCTGATAAATTTCTATGTTGAATTGATAATTCTGCAACATCAAAAGAGCAGTAATAGCCAAGGTTAGGAAAAAACAACCCAAAATCGTAAAATGAAAACGACTATAGTAGGTCACTCCCAGATAACGGGCTCGATTGAAAAAGAAGAAAATTCCTACTATCAGAGTATAGACTAGAAAATTCGGATTAAAAAGAGATGGAGCCAACACTGCCACCAAATAGCTTAGAAGTACAAGCCCAATAAAGAGTGAAAAAGACTCTGCCCCAGCTTTATTGATTAGTTGTTCTTCTCTTTCGTCAAGTAATTGATAATGAATAAATTTAGTTACCATCTTCTTCCTCCCAAAATAATTGGTCTAGGGTTTTCCCTAAACATCTGCAAATGGACTGGCAGAGCGAGAGACTGGGATTGTATTTTCCCGCCTCTATCAAACCAATAGTCTGTCGCGTCACCCCGACAGCCTCTGCCAGTTGACCTTGTGTTAAATCAAGCTCCACACGAGCTAATTTTAATTTTAAATTTTTAGCCACCTGCGCCCTCCTTATAGTTTTAATACTCATCTACTCTTAAAAAATCCAAAACCAACACAAGCTGTCAGCTATTTATTATAACCTCATTAATTAGCACTCCAATATTATCTTCAGCCTAAAATCAGTATGTTGGATTATTTGAAATAAACTTCCTAGTTTGCTATTTGATTTTTTGTTTAGTATTAGCTTTAGTAGGGTCTTTTAAACGAGTTTTGATTGCTTGTATTTCTTATTTAGTTGATTTCATATCACTATTATATAATGCTTTTGGAAATGAGTCTAGCATAAGATAAAAACGTGTACACAACAAGAGCAGGAGCATAGCAAGATGACTGATTTTTTGCTGGATTTGCAGTCTGCAAAATAATACTAAATGAAACTAAAATGAATACTCCTTGCTTTTCTTGAGAGTGAACAAGTACAATAAAATGATTGTAGTGATTACCACAAGATACTGACTAATAGACATCGTATTTGAAGCAACAAATACAGGTAAGGAATAAAAAGGAAGAAGTTCAATCGCTTTGATAAACAAATCATTACTAGTATTCATCATAATCGTATTTAATATATTAGGGATAAAGAGTAGTAAAGCTACTAAAATACCAAATACCAAGCCACTTTTCAATTTGTATAAATAAAAAATGTAAGATAATAGAAAATAAAATAGGACTAACAAAATTGTATTGACTACAATGGCTGCTATAAAATCTAATCCTAAATCACCTGGAACACCCAATTTACTTACGATGACTAGTAGCACAATGCCATTCAAAGCATAAATAATGGAAACTGAGATGGCATATATAAAATTAGACAAGACGTAAATCATCCGATTTTTCTGTTGATTATAAAATAAACTTATCGTATTGTGGGAAAAATCCCTGCTAATAATTCGGTTAGCATGTATAACAGCCATTAACATACCGAGCATAGCATAAAAGTTTGAAATATGCTTAATACCAAGCGATGTCCCTTGAGTCTTTAGAATAAAGAATGTAACCAATATCGGCGGTATAAACGAGATAATCAAACCAAGATATATTACGCCTGATGAATATAAATCCCTTATATTTTCCTTAAGAAAATTCAATTTATTTAATTTCATGATTATAACCTTCCTTTATTTTGAACGATTTAGATAAATATCTTTAAGCGTCTCTTTTTTAGTTTCAAAATCAACTACTTTAATAGAGTTTTCGTTAAAAAATTTAAAAAGCTCACTACTTTGAATATTCCCAGACATAGTAATTCTCAGTCCCTCTTCCTGAACAATATCCCCAAATTCTTGTTTGGTAATGAAAATGTCTTTATCTGTAGCTGATGAAAAAGCTATCTCAAACAAGCAATTATGTCTATCTTTTCCTACTTTTTGGAATGTCAAAAGCCCGTTCTCCAAGAAAAGGACCCTCTCACAAATTTCTTCAATATCTTCTAATTTATGACTCGATATTAAAATTCCCACATTTTCATGTAAAGCTAAGTTTTTTAGAACTGCTAAAACTATTTGTGATGATTCAATATCTAAACCATTAGTCGGTTCATCTAAAATCAATATATCAGGTTCCGTAACGAGAGTTAGAAGCAAAGCTAATTTTTGTTTTGTACCTAAAGAATAGGTCTTTACTTTTTTATTAATAGACTGAGTCAAATCTAACTCTTGGATCAAACTTCCAAATCTTTCTTTATTGTAGTCAACACCATATAAATTTGACAAATATTTTAAATTCTCTAAACCTGTTTTAGATAAAAATAATTTTGGTTCTTCGATTAAATACCCAACATTATCACTACTTATAATATTCCCTGAAGTCGGTTGATTATTCTGAACAAGAATTTTCATCAATGTACTCTTGCCAACTCCGTTTCTCCCTACTAGACCAACAATTTCACCCTTATTAAGTGCAAAATTTATATCTTTGAGAATGATTGAATGAGCATAATGCTTACTTACATTTATAACTTCCATTTTTTATTCCTCCATTAACATTCTTGGTTTTCTCTTTGATTCTCATTAATTTTAAAAAGTTGCGCCTCTTTTTAACAACATTATATCATATATCTAACTTAATGCAATATATAAATGTCATTTTGTAAAATTTTATTAACAAAAAAACTCTACCACCTAAATGATAGAGAGTTTCTGCTTATTCAATTTTTTTCAAAACATCTACAGCATCGCTTCTTTTCTTAACCTTATGACCTTGATTCCCAATTTCTCAGCTGCGATTGTATTGTCTTCAATATCGTCTAGAAAGACACAATTTGTAGGATTTAACTGGTATTTATCGAGAATCCCCTTCATACTTATGTCAAGCCCCCCTCTTTTATTTATGCTTTCATATTCACCTTACAGATTCTTTTGGTAATAAAATCTTTGTCCTGTGTAGGGATAGTCTTGTAACTTAAAGACTTCCTTGTAGCCATGCCTTTTATAAAAATCAGGAGCTTGAAACTGGTAGGTATTGACAAAAGCAAAACGACAGTTTCGATTCTTAGCTTCAGTTTCTGCTTGCTGCAATAGTTTTGAACCGATTCCTTGCCCTCTCAGTTCCTCTTTTACAAATAAATACTCGATTTCCAACCAATTTCCAAAAGTCTCTGCTATCAAACCTGCCAGGTGATTGCCCTTTTCATCTTCGACATAAAGATTAAGTGGCTCACTTTCAGCCTCTTCTCTTTTTGAACGGTTATAAACACGAATCAGATTCCCTATTTCTTGTGATTTATGGGATTCTTTATTTTCCAATCTAAAGTACATCTAAACCTCCTTAAACTCTGTTACAGCTTGATTATAGTCTTATTTCAATAGACTGTCAAACTAGCAAAAACCCACCAACCTGAGTTGATGAGTCCTTAATCTATTTTCTAAATTTCCACTGGCTGTATATACCGAAACCGATAATCCAGATAGCTGATCCGATTGCTCCGACAAATGTAGACTCTTGTAAAAAGAGAGTTACAAAGACAAAGGCAAAGAAGAGCATAGTTAAAGGATTTAGGAAACGATAATGGGGCATGAGATAGCCATCTGCCATAAAGTCTGGTGACTTGCGGTATTTAAGGTGAGCCACCATAATCAAAATATAAATGGCAATATAAACACCTGATGATGATGCTGTAATCAAGGCAAAGGCATCCGAAACTCCTGGCAAGACGTTGATAAAGGCTGCTAGGGCAATCAAGATTGCTGAAGCGATGATGGCATTTTGTGGCACATTGTGGCGAGAAAGAGTATCTGCCTTGATCGCTTTTAGGAATGGATTTGGCGAATCATGGGCAATCTGATACAAGTGACGCCCTGTTGAATAAAGGGTTGAGTTAAGAGCAGATGCTGCTGACGTCAAAACGACGAAGTTAATTAAGGCCGCTGCCCACTTGATACCTGCCAATTCAAATACTGTTACAAAAGGAGAATCAGCTGATGCAAGTTCACGCCATGGAATAATAGACATAATAGCCAAGAGAGCTCCACCATAGAAAAAGACGATTCGTAGAGGAATTTCCTTAACAGCTTTTGGCAAGACCTGACGTGGATTTTTTGTTTCTGAAGTTGTTACCCCGATAAACTCAATCATGAGGTAGGCAAAGAAAACCATCTGGAAGGCCATGACAAAGTTTACTCCACCATTTGGGAATAGGGAGAAATTGTCGGCGATATTAGCCAAACTTGCTACTCCATGAGGTGTCTTAAAGCCTGTCAAGACCATAAAGACTCCTGTTGCAATCATAGCTAAAATAGCCACAATCTTGACCATAGCAAACCAAAACTCAACTTCCCCAAAGAGCTTCACCGCAATCAGATTGACCAAGGCTAGAATGGTTAAAAATCCAATCTCAATCATCCAACTTGGCCAGCTAGGAAACCAGAACTGAACATAGTGAGAGATGGCTGTAATTTCCGCCATACCGATAAAGACAACGGATAACCAGTAAGACCAAACTGAGAAATAACCCCAGCCCTTACCTAAATGGCGCGTGATAAAGTTGATAAAGGTATGTTGCTCAGGATCTTGGTAGAGCATTTCCCCAACAGCACGCATCATGAGGAACATGAAGGCCCCTGTAATCATATAAATCAGTACAATGGAAGGACCTGTTAAGCTAATAGAACGACCTGCTCCCAAAAAGAGTCCTGTTCCGATTGTTCCAGCGATGGCCATAACCTGCACATGACGATTAGTCAGACCACGCTCCATCTTATTTTTTTTCTTCTTTGAACTCATAACGTCTCCAATTCAATTTAATTTATACTCAATGAAAATCAAAGAGCAAACTAGGAAGCTAGCCGCAGGCTGTACTTGAGTACGGCAAGGCTACGCTGACGTGGTTTGAATTTGATTTTCGAAGAGTATCAAAATGGAAAAAGGAGTGAGTGAAGCGCATCGCCTCCCCACTCCTTTTTTCTGTTTTTAGGCTGTTTTTTCAACCTTCAAGATTTTTACATCATAGCTACCAACAGGTGTTTCAATGGTTGCTGTATCACCTGTTTTCTTGCCAATCAAGGCTTGTCCAATCGGGCTTTCATTTGAAACCTTACCTGCAAAGGCATCCGCACCAGCTGAACCTACGATAATATAAACTTCTTCTTCGTCCTCACCAATTTCTTGGATAGTAACTGTTTTACCAATCGCTACTTCGTCTTGGGCAACTGAGTCGCTATTGACGATTTCAGCATAACGGATTTTTGTTTCCAAGCTAGAGATTTGTCCTTCGACAAAGGCTTGTTCATCCTTAGCTGCTTCATACTCACTGTTTTCTGAAAGGTCACCGTATGAACGGGCAATCTTAATGCGTTCTACCACTTCTGGTCGGCGGACCAATTTCAATTCTTCTAATTCTTTTTCAAGTTTTTCCTTTTCCGCAAGGGTCATAGGATATGTTTTTTCTGCCATTTTTCTCAACTTTCTTTCGATAGTATTGAATCTCTATCTGAGATTCTCATTTTTGTAGTCTTAGTTTGAACTACTATTTTGAGTAAGTTTGCTATTGACGTGCTCAGCAACATTACGATCATGTTCTTCCTGTGTCACTGCGTAATAGACTTTACCATCTGTAACATTAGCTACAAAGTATAGGTTCTCACTCTTTGTTTGGTTGATACTTGCTTCAATCGCGTCCTGACTTGGACTATCTACTGGACCAGGCATCAAACCAGGTTTTGTATAAACATTGTATGGTGAATTAATTGATGTATCAATTCCAGCATCATCTGCTAGGCTAATATTTTGACCGAGTTTGCCTTGGGCATATAAGATTGCAATATTGCTTTGAAGTGGCATACCAAGGTTCAAGCGATTGTAGAAAACACCTGCAATCAACTTACGATCTTCAGTCTTAGCACCTTCTTTTTCAACAAGAGAAGCAATGGTTAGCAATTCATTGACTGTCAAGTTTTTAGACTTAATTGCACTATAGTGTGGGGTCAAGGTCTTATCCATAGCTGCCAACATCTCATCAATCAAGCTTTCAATAGTTGTGCTTTCCTTGATAGAGTAGGTTGCTGGGAAAAGATAACCCTCCAAACGGTAACGAGCTCCACTTTCTTTTGTCGGTAAGCTTTCGAGTAGGCTTGGATATTTAGTAGCTTCTTGACTGATAAAGTTATCATCTTGAACCTTAGCCAAGAAAGCATCCGCAGTCAAAGGCTCTTTAAATTCACCTTGTAATTGGCCTACAGCTTGGGCAATTTGCTCAATTGTATACCCCTCTGGAATGGTCAAATCTGCAAGTGAAGGTTCTTGAGGTTCAGGAGTACCACCTTTTTGTAGTTCCTTAATGATATCCTCTGTACTCATGCTCTTTTGCAAATTGTAATATCCAGCCTTCAGATCTGAATAATTCTTATATTTCGCATAGAAAGCAAAAATCACACCGTGTTTAATCACACCAGAATGCTCAAGAGTCGATCCAATCTCTTGGACATTAGATCCTTCCGGAATTTGAACGGTTACATACTTCTTAGAATTAGCGTCAACTGGTAATAAAGATGACTGGACATACTGATAACCGAAGTAACCACCTGCTGAAATCAAGGCAAGGAAAATCAATAGAGAAATGAAGAATGCCTTCAAATGTGATTTTTTCTTCTTAACAGGTTTAACTGTCTCACGACGACTACGACGTGGAGTTTCAGAAATCACGTCAACAGCTTCCGCTTCGACGACCGGTTCAGGTATTGGCGCTTCTGCTTGTGTCTCTTTTTGTTCTTCAGTTTTATAAGAAACAGCTACTCTTGTTGGAGTTGTGTTCAAATCTCTTTCGACCTTTTGTGGACGATTGACATCTGGTCCTGGAACCGGTCTTGATGGACTTGCTTCAGCTGGTGAAGCTGGAACATCTTGACTAGGATGACTAGGAACGATTGGAGCTTCCTCTCTTAGTTCCTCCGCCGGTGATGCAGGCACATCTTCACTAGGATGCTGTGGAACACGTGGTGCATTCTCCATAATTTTTTCAACAGCTGATAGGGATGCATTCATCACCTCTTCATCAGCAATTTTTGTGTCAGGGACAGACAAAGCTGATTTTTTTTCATCAAGCTCAGCGGCCTCTTGGCGAATCCCTTCATAACGTTTTACTTTTTCTAAATCACGCAAAATCTGCTCTTTAAAGCTTAATTTTTCGTCTTCTCTTGGCTTTTCACTCAAAAGTTTATCCTCCTCGTTGACAATCCATAATATTATATCTTAAAAACGAAAGAAAAGCAACCTAGCATGCTTTTCTAGCTTATTTTTTAGCTTCCCAGACCATATCATACCAGGTTTCTCCTGCAAAGGTTGACTGGGACTGTCCTTCATTGACAAATCCATGTTTTTCATAGTAGGCGATGAGATAGTCATGACAGGTTAGGTTAATACCTTCTCTTTCGTGTTCAAGCGCCAACTCTTTCAAGGCTGTTAATAATTTCTGGCCAAGTCCAAGGCCCTGTGCCTCCTTGGCAATAGAAAGACAGGTCACAGAGATATAACCACCAGGCTCATGACTATGGTCTTCTATCTTCTCTGTAAAGGACTGGTCTTGCAGATGACGGTGGGGGCCAACTGGTCCTTCTATATACCCCATGATTCTGCCTTCTTTTTCTGCAACCAGAAATGAGGTCTGAATTTCTCGCAAATGTGCTTCAAAAACAGAGCGAGGAATGGCTTCTTCAATCGAGAAATTTTCTAGTTCAATCTCAACGATACGATCCAAATCTTCTAATCTTGCTTTCCTAATTTCCATTTCGCCTCCTAAAAAAAGAGATTAAACCAAATCATACTAAAATCTTGACTAGCTGCATAAAGCGAATCTGTCTCTTCTTCATCAATAAAACCGTTCATTTCAAAATAGGAAAGCAACTCATCCGGACTCTTCAAACGAATAGCTTTGTAATCCAGCTTAACTGCCACATCTTTCAAAGCCGCAAGAAGAAGCGTTCCCAAGCCCTGTCTCTGATGGTCAGTATCAATGACTAAAGAATGTACTTCTAGACATTTCGGATTGTGTGGGTAAGGACCACCTAGAACATAGCCCAGAAGCTGATTTTCATCCCTAGCTAGAAGAAAGGTATCCGCATACTTACGGATACTTTCTTTTAAAATATGGGAAGGTTGCTGCTTTTCAGCTGGAAAAGATGAAGCCTGAAGTTCCTCTATCTCAGCCAAATCATACTTACTTGCCTGAATGATCTTAATTGGAATTTCCATGAGAACTTCCTATTGAACATTACTTGTCAAATTTGACAAGAGTCGCTCAAATGAGTATTCATAGGTTTGGATATCTCCTGCTCCCATAAAGACATAAACAGCATTATCATGGTCTAGGAGTGGAGAAACATTTTCAACGGTGATCACTTGGTGTTTCTTATTGATTTTATTGGCTAGGTCTTCTACCTTAACATCACCATGGTCTACTTCACGAGCAGATCCATAAATTTGCGCTAGGTAAACAGCATCTGCTTGGTTCAAAGCGTGAGCAAATTCGTCCAACAAGGCAATGGTTCTTGTAAAAGTATGCGGTTGGAAGATTGCAACAATTTCCTTGCTTGGGTATTTCTGACGAGCCGCATCCAAGGTTGCAATGATTTCTGTTGGATGGTGGGCAAAGTCATCGATAATCACCGTATCATTGACAATTTTCTCAGTGAAACGACGCTTAACACCGGCAAATGTTTTCAAGTGTTCACGCACCAAGTTCAAATCAAATCCTGCTGTGTAAAGAAGACCAATAACGGCTGTCGCATTCATGATATTATGACGACCAAAGGTTGGAATATGGAATTGCCCTAATTCTTGTCCACGGAAGTGAACTGTGAAGGTTGAACCAGTTGTTGAACGAAGAAGATCACTAGCGACAAAGTCATTACCTTCTGCTTCAAAACCATAATAATAAATTGGTGCATCAGACGTAATCTTACGCAATTCAGCATCTTCTCCGTAGATAAACAAACCTTTGGTAATTTGTTTAGCATAGTCGTTAAAGGCATTGAAAACATCCTCTAGACTTGTGAAATAGTCTGGATGGTCAAAGTCAATGTTGGTGATAATAGAGTATTCTGGATGGTAAGGCATGAAGTGGCGCTCATATTCGTCAGATTCAAAGACAAAATATTTGGCATTGGCTGAACCACGACCTGTCCCGTCTCCAATCAAGAAGCTGGTGTCCGTAATGTGAGACAAGACATGAGACAACATCCCTGTAGTTGAAGTTTTTCCGTGTGCTCCAGCAACTCCCATGCTAACAAAGTCACGCATAAAGCTACCTAGGAACTCATGATAACGTTTGTAGCTGATACCATTTTGGTCCGCATAGGCAATTTCGACGTTGTTATCTGGACGAAAAGCATTTCCAGCGATAATTTCCATATCACCGTCTAGATTCTTTTCATCAAAAGGAAGAATGGTAATTCCTGCCTGCTCAAGACCACGTTGAGTAAAGTAGTACTTTTCAACATCTGAACCCTGTACCTTATGCCCCATTTGATGCAACATCAAGGCCAAGGCACTCATACCTGATCCCTTAATTCCGATAAAATGATATGTCTTTGACATGTTTTCTCCCCTATTCCGTAATTCTTGTCAGATTCAACTCTTGGGCAACCTGACGTTCTTGTTCTTTTTGTTGATTCTTTTTATTGTAGATTTGGCTCTTCTTCAGAAAATCATAATTGTTTTTCTTTGGGCCTGAAGTTTCTTTTGGCTCAGCTTGAGTCGAAATATTGTTCACTTCTTCCGCCAAGATGTAATGAGACTGAGTCAATTTTTGACTGTATTTGACAAATTCGCCAGGATTTTCCTTTTGGAAAGGCGCGGTAGGTTGATTGCTCTGTCTATCCAAACGTTGCTGAGAAGGGCGCCTTGTAGGAGTAATATCCTTAGTCAGATAACTTGCTGAGCGCTTCTTTTTCAAATCCGCACGCGCTTCTTCACGCGCCACCTCCGTATAGCTCTTTCCTTCTTTTTTAACTCCTAAACCAGCCTTCTTAGGTTTCTCTACGGGCTTTTCAATCGGTTTTGCTGGTTTTTCTTCAGTAATAGGGGCCCACTCCAGATAATTCTTATCACGGTATTCTCCCTTGATATTACTGATAAAGTCAGATTCATCATAGAGGTCCATAACCGGCATCTCAGTCAACATGATCTCATCATCTGACACCAATGGAAATCGTTCTTCTCTCATTTTCTATTTCCTTTCAACACTTCATTATAGCGTATTGTCTTGATTTTTCAAGTGCTGGCTTCAGAAATTCCCAAAATTTCTCTAATTTCTGCTAGGCTGAGACTGCCACGTGACTCTGTTCCATCCAATACTTGTGACACCAGATGTTTCTTTTGTTCTTGGAGTTCCTGAATTTTTTCTTCAATGGTTCCCCTGGTCACTAAGCGATAAACCTCAACCGTTTCTTCCTGCCCCATCCGATGGGCACGGCCAATGGCTTGCGCTTCCACCGCAGGATTCCACCAAAGGTCAACCAAAATAACCGTATCAGCACCTGTCAGATTCAGACCGACACCACCAGCCTTGAGGGAAATCAGAAAGGCATCTCTTTCCCCTTGGTTAAAGGCTTTGGTCATGTCTTGTCTTTCCTTGGCTGGGGTTGAACCCGTAATTTTAAAGGATGTCATGCCCAAGTCTGGCAGTTCTTGTTCTATTTTCTCCAACATTCCCTTGAACTGCGAGAAAATCAAGACACGGTGTCCGCCGTCTGCCACCTGGACCAGCAGGTCTCGAAGACTATCCAGTTTACCACTGGCTCCCTGATAATCCTCCATAAAGAGGGCAGGAGTGTCACAGATTTGGCGCAAACGCATCAGACCAGATAAGATTTCCACACGACTTCGCTGAAATTCCTGATCTGACACTTGAGACAGACGGTCTCGCATCTGTTGCAACTGGGCTAGGTAAATAACCTTTTGCTGGTCTTCCAGTTCATTTTTATAAACCACTTCAATCAAGTCTGGCAATTCGGTCAGAACTTCTTCTTTCTTGCGTCGCATCACGAAAGGCTTGATAAACTGAGCTACGCGCTCAGCTGGCAATTTCATAAATTCTTTCTTGCTTGGCAAAAGTCCTGGCATGACGATTTGAAAAATAGACCACAACTCACCTAGATGGTTTTCAATAGGAGTTCCTGACAAGGCAAAAACTGACGGTACCACAAATTGTCTCAAGGTCTGGGCGATCTTAGTCTGAGCATTTTTCATGACCTGAGCCTCATCTAAGAAAAGGAAGTCAAAGGCCATCCCCTGATAAAGATCACTGTCCTGACGGAAGGTAGCATAACTCGTCACATAGATTTGATGGCTCTCAGCAAGAATCTCTTCACGACTAGCTTTCAAGCCATGAACAACAGCCACATCCAACTGTGGAGCAAATTTCTGAAATTCATCTGCCCAGTTGTAAATCAAACCTGACGGCGCTAAAATCAAAACCCGACTTTCTTTGGTCACTTGACTGGTCAAAAAAGCAATGGTCTGAAGAGTTTTACCAAGTCCCATATCATCAGCTAAAATCCCACCAAAACCATAATGATTGAGCATCTGCAACCAGCCGATTCCCTTTTCCTGATAATCTCGCAAATCAGCCTGAACCTGAGTTGCTTGTCTAGGGAAGTCCTCTGGATGCGTCAAATCGTGGGCCAAATTCTGGAATTCTTGTGAAAAAGAAACACGGTCACGTCCTTCAAAGAGATGAGCTAAACTATAAGCCAAAGATTTTCGAGCCTGCAAGGCCCCATCTTTTAATTCAAATTGTCCTAGTTCCTGTAGATTCTGGCGAATTTTCTTGGTTTCTTCATCGAAAAAGTAGACTTGATTGGACGAATCAATATAAAAATCCTTGTTGGCAACCAAGGCCTGCATGGCTTGGTCAATTTCCTCTTGGGCAATATCTTGAAAATCAAATTGGATTTCCAAGAGACCTCCCTTGGAAGCAATCTGCACTTGAGGACTCGCTAGACTATATAGTTCTTCTAACTTGTCTGATAGGTTAACATGCCCGAGTTTTTCAAAAACTGGAATGATTTCATGGAAGAAATGATAGACAGACTCTGCTTTTAAGGCCTGACGCCAAGATTGAAAGTCTGCTTCAAATCCCGCTGCCAAACAGATTTGAAAAACTCTTTCTTCTAAGTCAGCATCACTCGAAAATGGTAATTCTTCTAACTCTTGTCGGCTAGATACCTGCTTATCTCCATAATCAAACTGAATTTCTAAACGAATCCGATTATCCTCTTCCCTGTCAAAATAAAAAGAGGGTGCAAAAGTTTTGATTTGTAGACGTTCTGGAGCTGAAACGGTGCCCATTTGGCCAAAGAGCGTTAGACAGGAAGCCAATTTGTCTCGATCACTACTATCAAATTGCAGGTATTTCTTTCCATGTTGATCCAAAGGCAGCGCTTTGATTTCCTTGTGAAGACGCATCTGCTGGTCTGTTAGAAAATAAACCTGTCCTTTATGGAACAGCACAGCTCCCTGATAAAAGACATTGACCCTTGGACTCTCACTGATTTCCATTTCAAAATAATCTAAGTATTCTGTTACTGTAAAGGTAAATAGATTGGCATCCGCATGCAAATCCTGAAAAAGCAGGGTTTGGTAGCTATCCACTTGATGGTCAAATTGAAAATGAGGCAAGGTCATCAGTAAATTCACACCCTGCTCAAAAAAGGTCAGAGGAAAAAAGAGGTGCCGACCTTGGTTTTGGAAAAAAAGCTCTGGACTAAGTCCTTCCTCCATTAGTCCACGTAAGAAAGTCAGAAGTTCTTGGCTAGCCTCATTAAAGGCTTCCCAAGACAGAGACTCCTCATAAGTTTTACCAATCATATAAGGTTTTCTCTTATCGACGACTCTTAAAAAAAGCGGAATATCCCGAATAACGTAGTATTTTTGGCTATTGATTTGCCCAATTCTAAGCGTCCACAAGATATGATTGCTTCCTGCTTCCACCTGACCCACAGCGGACAACTCATAGGCTCGGTCTGATTTTGGAGATAAGATTCGGTCCAAAAATTTGCCACCCAAGGTCACCTTGGTTTCAACGGCCTCTTTTTCTTCATGACCTTCTTCCAGACTCTGCAAGATTTCCTGACCACGCTCATCATTTTTTAGAAAATGCTCCAACGCTGCCAAATGCACACAGTAGCCCCTCTTTTGGAAAAAATCGCAGGCACAAAAAACCAAATCATCCTCTAAACTATAGCGCAGTTCTTCTTCTGCAACGCGAGCGTAGAGCCGATTGTTCTTTTCCTTGATAATGTCAACTTTACCAGTTTCATAAAGGGCAACGCCTTCGATACGGACTTTCCCCGGAATCAATTTAGCCATATTTTCACCTTTACCTTATCTTTTTATTATACCATATTTTCGCCTATGAAAATAGCCTTCTAGGAAGACTTTTCTCCTAGAAGGCTGGATTTTTAAAGTTTGGCAAAAGTGGTAACGATACGCTGACAAACTTCTTGCAACAGAGATTTAGGCATGGCTACATTGAGTCGGGCATGGAGACTTCCTTCCTCCCCAAAATCCAAACCACGGTTGAGGATAACCTTGGCTTCATTCCTCAAAAGCTCTTGCAATGTTTCATCAGTCAGGTCATAAGCTGAAAAATCAAGCCAAATCAAATAGGTTCCTTGCGGTTTCATGACCTTGATTTTAGTCTCTTTACCAAATAGATCAACCACATAATTGATATGGTCTTCAAAGACTTGCTTGAGTTCCTCTAACCAATCCTTCCCATAGCGATAAGCAGCTTCTGTCGCCAAATAACCCAAGCCTGAAATTTCATGCTGATTATTAGCCAACTGACGTTTCTGGTAAGCCGCTCTCAACTTAGGATTTTCAATGACTGCATAGGAATTTTTTGTCCCAGCAATGTTAAAGGTTTTAGTGGCACTGCTCAAGACGATAGCAAATTCTTTAAAGTCAGGGTTGATGGTATTGAAGGAATGATGCTTGTGACCAAAGAGGGCCAAATCTTGGTGAATCTCATCTGAAACCAAGAAAACACCGTGTTTTTGGCAGAGTTGGCCAATCTTCTCCAACACTTCCTTTTCCCAAACACGTCCACCAGGATTGTGAGGGTTGCAAAGAATATAAAGTTTGACATCCTCTTCTACCAAATCCTTTTCAAGTCGGTCAAAGTCAATCTCAAACAGACCATCCTTTTCCACCAAAGAATTGGTAATCAATCTACGGTTATTCAACTTGACACTGCGTGCAAAGGGTGGATAGACAGGTGTGTTAATCAAAACCGCATCGCCTTCTTTTGTAAAGGCTTGAATAGCTGTTGAGATGGCTGGTACCACACCCTCGATAAAGACAAGAGCCTCTTTGTCAAAGTGGTAATCGTGTTGTGTGGCTTCCCACTTTTGAACTTCCTTAATTAACTCTTCACTGGCATAGGTATAGCCATAAACCAGTTGATCAGCGTAAGTCTGCACGGCTTGGCGGATTTCAGGCAAGACTACAAAGTCCATATCCGCTATCCAAGCTGATAGGACTTCACTATCTGTTTCTGCTTCTTTCCATTTATAGGTATGGTGCCCTAAACGATTGGGCAGGCTTGTAAAATCATATTTTCCCATCTTTGTCTTATCCTTCCAAGGCTTGGCGCAAATCTGCAATCAAATCTCTAGCATCCTCAATCCCAATCGACAAACGCAAGAGGTCATCTGTTAAACCATAAGAGTGGCGCACTTCTGCTGGAATATCAGCGTGAGTTTGCGTCGTTGGATAAGTAATGAGACTTTCTACCCCACCCAAACTTTCCGCAAAAGAGAAGACCTTAAGACTGTTCAAAATGTGAGGAATGCGTGTTTCATCGGCTACTTTAAAGGAAATCATGCCTCCACGACCAGTGTAGAGAACTTCCTTAACTGCTGGGGAATCCTTCAAAAAGGCAACCACTTCTTGGGCGTTAGCTGTTGAGCGCTCCATACGAAGAGACAAGGTCTTGAGACCACGAATCAATTGATAACTGTCAAATGGAGACAAGACTGCCCCTGTCGTATTGAGATTGTAAAAGAGTTTCTCGTATAGTTCTAAACTATTGGTCACAACCACTCCAGCCAAGACATCATTGTGGCCTGCTAGATACTTGGTTGCTGAATGGAGAACGATATCAGCTCCATCTTCAATCGGACGTTGGTAAATAGGGCTGTAGAAGGTATTGTCCACCACCACTTTGGCACCCTTAGCATGAGCCAGTTTTGCTAGTTTTTCGATATCAAATTCCAACATCAAAGGATTGGTTGGCGTTTCGATATAGAGGACATCCACGTCTTTTTCTAACTCGGCAATCAGCTCTTCTTCTGTATTGGCATAAGTAAAATGGAAACGGCCTTCCTGCTCCACTTGGTTGAACCAGCGGAAAGAACCACCGTAAAGGTCACGGACAGCCAAGACCTTACTTCCTACTGGGAAGACACTAAAGGCCAGTACAATAGCTGACATCCCTGAGCTAGTAGCTAGGGCATAGTCTGCGGACTCAATAGCTGCCAAGACTTCTTCCGCCTTACTGCGAGTTGGGTTTTTAGTACGCGTATAGTCAAATCCAGTAGATTTACCAAACTCTGGATGCTGATAGGTCGTTGAAAAATGAAGCGGTGTCACCAATGCACCTGTCGCTTCATCTGATTTAATGCCCGCCTGGGCCAAAATTGTGTTGATGTGTAATTCCTTGCTCATACAATACCTCCAAATCTATAGTAACTATTGTACCACTTATTTTCATCAACTCATTTTCTTCTTTTCAAGAGCTAGTTATAGTTTCAAACTATATACTTAGCTAGTAAAGCTAAAAAGAATCCAGAAAAGCTTCCAAATTCTTTTGTGACAATGATTGCTAGGGTTTACTTTAACCGAAAGAAATCGTGTTGGGCTAAATAGTCATAATGGTCTTTATTAAATTGATATTGGCCCACATGCTGACCAATCTGACCGACATCCACGGAAAAAATATAGACTTCATTTTGATAGTTCCAATTCAGCCTAACTGTATTCAAGGCTGGCTTATAAGTAAAATCTTGAACTTGATTCCAAGGCATCTCTACGACTTGATTAGAATGATTTTCTGTTACATCACTGATGTCCATCAAGTAGATTCCCTTAGGTGTGAATGCCAGAATCTTAGGCTTCACACTCGACTGAACATAGTAAGTCCCTCCTATAATGAAGAAATCAATAAAGGATTTCAACCATGTCTTTTTCTTAAAAGCCATCAGAAAATTCTTTTGCCCTTCAATGTGGCAAGTTGAGAGAAATGATTCAATCTGTTTTTCTGTTGCAAACTCCATAATAGCGCCCATGATATTACCTCCATAACGATTAGTAAACAGGCAGATAAGAACTCTTCACATAAAGAAGAACTTATCATTAGTTGCATTTTATCTTACTTTTCCAGTAGACAGCATCCCTCCTATAAAATCATCCTAACATGTGCATACTTCAGTTAACACTGGAAGAGGATTTAAAAAAATAGCTTCTCGCAACTTTTATTATATTCATTATAGCATAACTCCAATAAACAAATAAAAAAATATAAGATTTTTTCTTCCAACTTCGCTATCATTCTATTAAAAAACGACAGCTTCTTTCGAAACCATCGTTTTTCTTGAAAAATTCTTATTTGACATGTTTTGCCAATTCTTCTTGGGCTTTTTTATTGGATTCTTCTTTTTCTTTCAGCCATTTTTCTTTGGCTTTTTCATATTCATCTTTTGTGACTGTTTTATCTTGTACTTTGAGATATTTATATGATTCGATACCTTTATTACCAGCTAATGAATATGGTGTTGAGAAAGGAACAACTTTTCTCAATGTTGGTGTTCCACCCTTAGAAACATTTGGAATCGCTAAAGCGCTATCTACCAACCACGCTTGGATATCAGCATACTTTTCATAGCGTTTTGCAAGATCTTGTTCCTTATTGGCTTCTTCCAACATTTGAGTGTAGACATCCAGTCCAACAGCCTTGGCCTTATCATTGGCTTCACCTGGCTCTAAACCTAGATTTTGCAACAAACCACCAGAATTAAGGTTGAAGACATCAAGATAGGTTGAAGGATCTTGATAATCTGCACCCCAACCACCATTGTATAGATCATAATTCTTCTGAGCTGCTGTCTGAGCCAAATAGCTTGTATTATCATAGTCTTCAGTAGTAAGTTGTTGAATATCAATTACAACATTTTCTGCACCTAAAGCTGCTTCAATAGATTGCTTCATAGAATTTGCCTCTTGAACACCCTGTTTAGCAGCTTGGTCAACTGTCATGTCCAAGTGGATAGGGAATTGAATTCCTTTAGCTTGGAGTTCTTTCTTAGCCTCTGCAAATTTAGCCTTGGCTTTTTCAGCATTGTAGTATGGATCTTGTGCATCCGCAAAGTTGATTCCTTGCCATTCCTTACCGTAGTTAACCATTTTAGACGAAACTACTTCACCAAAGTCTTTGCCATTGATACTTACGAAGTTTGGTGGAACGACTAGGTTACGCAAAATCTTGGTTGCACCATCCTCTCCTTGAGATTGAGCCCCGTAAGCTGTTCGGTCATAGGCAAAATTAATGGCTTGACGGAAGTTTTTATTAAGAACCGCTTCCTGAGTCGATTTCTTTTCAGCATCGCTTGTCTTGGAAGTGAATTTATAAGATTTTCTATCTAGGTTAAAGTTTAAGAAATAAGAAGTGGCATCTTGCAAGCTATAGATGATATTGTCCTTATTCTTTTCTTTAATACCTTCAAAGCTTGCACTATTTGGATAAAGGCGAGCATAACTATAAGCACCCTCAACAAAGTTACGAGCTAGTGCATCTTGGTCACTACCATCATAATAAGCCAATTTCACATCATCTACAAAGACATTTTTAGCATCCCAGTAGTTCGGATTTTTCTTGAATTCAATGACAGATTTTGAAACAAAGGATTTCATCAAGAAAGGTCCATTGTACAAAATACTAGATGGGTCTACCTTCCCAAAATCATCCCCTTTTGATTTCAAGAAATCCGCATTGACTGGGAAGAGAATGGTTGAAGTTGTTTTAGAATTCCAATAAGATTCTGGTCGTGTCAAAGTGTACTGAACTGTTTGGTCATCAATCGCCTTAACACCTACAGTTGAAAAGTCGCTTGTTTTCCCATTGATATAGTCATCCAAACCAGCAACGGATTCTTGCACCAAGTACAAGGCTTCTGATTTTTTATCAGCCGCATATTTCAAACCTGTCACAAAATCTTAGGCAGTTACAGGAGCATATTCATCTCCATCTGCAGTATACCATTTTGCATCTTTACGAAGTTTGTAGGTATAAGTCAAACCGTCTTTAGAAACAGTCCAATCCTCTGCCAAGGATGGGATATAGTTACCGTACTGATCATTTTCCATGAGACCATCTACTAGATTAGTCACAATATCATTGGTTGTTGCACGGTTTTCTGCTAGATAGTTCAAACTAGATGGATCACTAACATAGACATAATTATATGTTTTCGACGCATTCGTTGAATTTCCACACGCGCTTAATAAAATACCTGCGCTTAACACGACACCTGCAAGTGCTGCATACTTGGCCTTAGACTTTTTCATTTCCAGAACCTCCTGATTTAAATATTTGTCTTATTATACAACTTGAGTTTTATTTAGTCAATAGCTTTTTAAGTAAAATTTAAGAAAAATAAAATTTCTATCTACAAACTATAGAAATTATTCTACAAAATAATAAAAAGAGAATAATTCAAGCATTTCATGATAGAAATGTTCAAATTATTCCTTTTATTTATAAATATTTTTTAAGTTAATTTTAATTTGATTCGTAAGCGATCTGCTTGGGCTTTTCCTATCACCTTATCCAACAAACGGGTACGGAGACTCAAGAATCCGTAAACACCTCCACCCATGGCACCGACAAGAGCTACGTATAGGAAACTCCACAAACGTCCACTTGGTTGGAAAACAAATCCAAGTATCCACTGGATGGCACCTACACCGATGAACATAACAAAAGTTAACAAACTGATTAAAATGGTACGCTTCAAAATCACCTTGCGCTTAACACCAGTTACCTTGCAAATGTCCCGATACATCAAAACATTAGGAATAATAAGACCAATTGTTGTAGAAATCAAAGGCCCGTAACTGTGGAAGAGAGCGATGGTTGGCAGTTGCAAGACCAGCTTGGCAATGGAACCATAGATAAAATAGAGAACTGCCTTGCGGTTGCGGAACATGGCTTGAAGCATTGGAGACAAGACCATGTACAAGCCTAGAATAGTAGACTGTAAAACTGCGAAGACAAACAAGCCCATGGCCAAACTATCTGGCTGGCCATAGAAGACAGTATAGAGAGGTTCTCCTACCATGACCACTCCAACCGTTGCTGGTAGCAGGAATAAGAAAAGCATGGTAATGCTGTCCTGAACTAGACGAGAAGCCGCCTTCAAGTCCCCCTTAACATAGTTTTCAGTCAAAAGTGGTAAGCCGACACTCCCAATCGAAACCCCAACAGAAATCAAAATCATAGTGATTTTATTAGGATTGGCTGAGAAATAAGAAAACATGACAACCAAGTCTTCATTACTATAGTTGGTAAACCAGCTCATACTATTGATAAAGGTCATCTGGTCCAAAATCTGGAAAAGCTGGATAGCAGACCCTGTCAGGATAAAAGGAATGGCTTCCTTAATGGTGTCGACCAAGAGACGCTTGCTGTTTATCTTGTCTCCTGTTTCAAGGACTCTTTTAAGTAAACCTTCTTTGGCAAGAAAATAGATCAAAACTGCAAAACTAGCTACCATGCCGACAAAGGCAGCAAAGGTGGATTGGGTAACCGCTGCTAGATAATCTCCTGAGCCCATTTTCATAATCATAAAGGTAGCTAAGAGCATCCAGATAACACGAATGACCTGCTCAGCGATTTGGCTCATAGCATAAGGTTTCAGGTTATTCATCCCTTGGAAGAAACCTCGGATGACACTCATAGATGGAAAAATCAAGACCGCCCAAGCCAAGCTCTGCATGATTGGGATCAGGTCTTTCCCTACACCCGACAAATCTGCTAGCCAAGGAGCAAAGACATACAAGACTAAAGCAAAAACCAGGCCTAGTCCTGTCATAAATCCTAAAAAGCTCCGAATCAGGGCAAAGCTATGCTCCTCTTCTCGCATGGTATTGTACTTAGCCACTTGCTTGGCCACCGCAACTGGAATCCCTGCTGTTGAAACCAGCAAGAACCAGGCATAGATATTGTAGCCCATGGTAAAGAGACCATTTGCTGTAGCCGCATAAGACCCCATCCAGATATACCAAGGGATGATATAAATGGCACCGAGTAGACGACTGATAAAGTTACTAGCCGTTAGCCAAGCAGTCCCCCGTAACATCTGGGCCTGCTGGTGATTGTTTTCGTTAGACATAGATTCCTCATTTAATTTTAATCACTAGGAAAACTTCCTCATCTTCCATTATAAACTTTTCCTTGTCACTTGTAAATTTACGACTTTCGGTTTACAATAGAAAGTATGATTAAGATTGAAACCGTATTAGATATTTTAAAGAAAGATGGTCTCTTCCGTGAGATTATCGACCAAGGACATTATCACTACAACTACAGCCATGTCGTATTTGACACCATCTGTTATGACAGCCGCAAGGCCAAAGAGAAGAGCCTCTTTTTCGTCAAGGGTGCTGCCTTTAAGAAGGAATTCCTGATTTCTGCCATCTCTCAAGGCCTCGGTTGGTATGTGGCTGAAAAAGATTATGAGGTTGGTATTCCTGCTATTATCGTCAGCGATATCAAGAAAGCCATGAGTTTGGTAGCTATGGAATTTTATGGAAATCCACAGGAAAAACTCAAACTCCTTGCCTTTACTGGTACTAAGGGTAAAACAACAGCAGCCTATTTCGCTTATAATATCTTATCTCAAGGGCATCGACCGGCTATGCTCTCGACTATGAATACAACTCTAGATGGCAAGACTTTCTTTAAGTCTGCATTGACAACTCCTGAGAGCATTGACCTATTTGACATGATGAATCAAGCTGTACAAAATGACCGCACCCACCTCATCATGGAGGTATCTAGTCAAGCCTATCTGGTCAAACGTGTCTATGGTCTAACCTTTGATGTGGGAGTTTTCCTCAATATCAGCCCAGACCATATCGGCCCGATTGAACACCCTAACTTTGAAGACTACTTCTACCACAAACGTCTCTTGATGGAAAATAGCCGAGCAGTCATCATTAATAGTGACATGGATCACTTTTCTGTCTTGAAAGAACAAGTAGAAGATCAAGACCATGATTTCTACGGCAGCCAGTCTGATAACCAAATCGAGAATTCCAAAGCCTTTAGCTTTTCAGCTACGGGTAAACTCGCTGGAGATTATGATATTCAACTCATTGGACACTTCAACCAAGAAAATGCCGTTGCTGCTGGACTTGCCTGTCTCCGTCTGGGCGCTAGTCTTGAGGACATCAAAAAAGGAATCGCTGCAACCCGCGTTCCTGGACGTATGGAAGTTCTCACTCAGAAAAATGGAGCTAAGGTCTTCATCGACTATGCCCACAATGGGGACAGTCTGAAAAAACTCATCAATGTTGTAGAGACTCATCAAACTGGAAAGATTGCACTGGTTCTGGGTTCGACAGGAAACAAGGGAGAAAGCCGTCGTAAGGACTTTGGCCTCCTCCTCAATCAACACCCTGAGATTCAAGTCTTTCTGACTTCCGATGACCCCAACTATGAAGATCCAATGGTCATTGCGGATGAAATTAGTAGCTATATCAATCATCCTGTTGAAAAGATTGCGGATCGCCAAGAAGCAATCAAGGCAGCTATGGCTATTACAAGTCAAGAATCAGATGCAGTTATTATCGCTGGTAAGGGAGCTGATTGCTACCAAATCGTCCAAGGCAAGAAAGAAGCCTATCCTGGAGATGCAGCCATCGCAGAAAATTATTTATAAGATAGTAAAAAATCAAGGGAAATGAAACCCTTGATTTTTTTATCTTTATTTAAAAGCGTTTTTCAAACCTTCAACGGCACCTTCTACAGCACCTTTAGCATCTTCAACTACCTCTTTTGCCTTAGCAACTGTCTTTTCTACAGCGCCTTCTGCTTCAGTCTTGCTATCCCCAGTAACTTTACCAAATCCTTCTTTGATAGCGCCTGTTGCTTGTTCCAATTTGTTTTCAAGTGACATATGATTGTCTCCTTTAGTTTATTCCGATATGTGTTACCGGTTACATATAGTTTATACTTAATCCTAAGGAAAGTCAAACAATGTGCTCAGAAACAAAATTTCACGCTAAGTAGAAAGTTAATCTCTCCTTGTCAAAATCGACGGTCAACTCATACTTCCCCTCTTCATTTTGGACAATATAGTCTAGGACGACCAAACTATCCACAAAGATATCACGGCGTTTCTGTATAAGCTGGTCTTTTTTGAGAAATTTCAACAAAAAAGTCGTCATATATTTGAGAGCATACTCAGGATTAACATCTCCCAAAATGTCGTAAAGCTCCTGCTGTTTTTCTGTCAAAGGATACTGATGTTTGACCTTGTAGAAATAATTGGACAAGGTCATTTCTGTTCTCGCAAAGTCCGTCTTTTCAACTAAAATAGCTGCATTGGTTTGATTTCGTAATTCTGTCTCAAAACTCTGCTCTAACAAGGCTTGATAGACCGGACTATCTTCGCTGACAAAAATCTCTTGATCCAGTTCGAGACTATCGAGTGATTCAAGCATAGGAAGATTAAGGTAATAACGCTTATTTTCTCGTAGAATCAAACCTGCCTTTATATACTCTTCCATGAGTTTATCAACTGCAACATCTGGAAATTGAGCCTTAATTTCTCGCAAAATCACATCCTCATGCTGGTCCAGATAGCGGATCAATTCTCTAAAAAATGGCTGTCTCGTCAAACGAGATGGATTAAAAATCTGAATCATGAAGATTCCTTTCTTTACATTCTAACAGAGGCGATGCTGCCAACTGACTAGGATTGGTCCCCGGCTGGTTCAAAGGAACAGGCAGACCTAGTTCTCTGTAATACTCTCTCCAAAAATCACTAATCTCCTGCTCCCCATCCCCAAATTTCATGGGAATAGTTTCAAAAATGGGGAGAATTTCTGCTATATACTGGGAACAGTAAAAACCAGCTCCATCTGGATAGAAAGAAGCATTGTAGGGTGCCCCTAGATGTTTGCAAGCTTTTTCCTTCACAGACTGGATATCCATTTCTGGGTAGAAATAGAGGTCGTACAAGTGATTGGACTCAAAGAAGTCTACTGGTTCCTGACAGACAACACCATCCTGTCCACTAGCGTGGTAAATCATCCCATCCAAACAAATCGCAACATGGTTATAGTTGCCTGTGGAAGTCTGGATGGCCTGTCCCATATCTGACTCATCTCTCACAAAAATCAAATCGCCATTTTCTAACATGCTTCACTCCTAGAAAAAAAGGAGCCGAAACTCCTTTCGATATAAGTCAAACTAGCCTTTCCTAATTTGAATTAACACTCAAAATCTTAAGCATTAAAGCTTTCAGTCAATTGAGGTACCACTTGTTTCTTACGTGAAACAGCACCAGCAAGGAAGGCATGATTGTTTTCAAGTTTGAAGTTGAAGGCTGCTTCAACCTTGTCCATGTTAGCACCAAGTGCTAGGATTTCTGAGTTTGAGTTGACGATATCTGTAATCATCAAGACAAAGTCAGAATAACCATTTGCTGCGTTAGCAGCTTGCATTGCAGCTTCAATTTCTGCTTGACGTTCCAATACTTCAGCGATGTCAACTGTGTTTACTTGAGCAACACGGACATTATTTCCGTTCAATTCAAAAGTCTTAGCATCGATATCAATCAATTCTTCAGCAGATTTGCTTGCCAAGTTGGTACCAGCTTTCAACATAGCCAAACCATACTCTTCTAAGTTTACACCAGCTAATTCAGCCAATTCAGGAGCAATGACTGTATCTGTTGGGTGTGTTGTTGGTGATTTCAAAAGAAGGGTATCTGAAATCAAACCTGAAAGCATCAAACCAGCAATCTCTTTAGGCACAGCTACACCATGTTCTTTGAACATACGGTAAACGATTGAAGACGCTGAACCAACTGGCTCCAAACGCATGTAGAGTGGGCTTGCAGTTTCAAAGTTAGCCACACGGTGGTGGTCTACAACACCGTAAACTTCTACTTCAGCGATATCTGATACAGATTGTTGGAATTCATTGTGGTCAGTCAGGATAACTTGCTCTGCACCTTCTGCTTTAGCAGAAGTGATAACACGCGGTGCTTCTACACCAAAATAGTTCAAGACAAAGGCTGTTTCTTCATTTGGAGTTCCAAGGGCAACAGCTTCCGTATCCAAACCGTAAGCTTCTTTTGCAAGGTAGGCAAAGGCTACAGATGACCCGATGGCATCTGAGTCTGGATTTTGGTGACCAAATACTAGAATCTTAGACATGATAATACCTCATTTTATTTATTCTCTTTATTGTAGCATTTTTTTCGCTTTTTGACAAAAGTAAGAGGAGTCAAAGGGCTCCTCACAATTCTTCAAAATAACTGATACTCTTCGAAAATCTCTTTAAACCACGTCAGCTCTATCTGCAACCTCAAAGCAGTGCTTTGAGCAACCTACGGCTAGCTTCCTAGTTTTCTCTTTGATTTTCATTGAGTATGAGTAAATTTCTATCTTGATTTTCAGATAAAAATTGCTCCTTCTGTAGCCTCTTCTTACGCTTAAGCAGGGCTTCTGCTGACATGGCTTCTTCCTTACTGGCAAAACCTTGAACATAGATAAGTTTGACTGGCAAGCGTGCTCGTGTGTATTTGGCTCCCTTCCCACTATTGTGGACAGCAAGGCGTCTTCTCACATCAGTCGTATAGCCTGTATAGTAAGATCCATCACGGCACTCCAGCACGTACATATAAGCCTTATGATCCATAATAAATCTCTTCAAGTTCAGGCGTATAAGAGCCATCATCATTGTGAACAATGAGAGGTGGTAAGACCTTAAAGCCGCTTGTTGAACCATCCTTGATTGCCTCAATCAAAAGCATATTGGCTTCCTTTTCTCTTTTTGGATAAACAAACTGCAGGCGCTTAGGAGCTAGATTATGACGTTGTAATGTATCCAAAATATCCAGAAGTCGATCAGGACGATGAACCATGGCCAAACGCCCATTAGACTTGAGAATACTCTGGGCACTACGACAGATTTCCTGCAAATTAGTCGTAATTTCATGGCGCGCCAAGAGATAATGTTCACTCTCGTTCAGATTAGAATGAGGATCCACCTTGAAATAGGGCGGATTACACAAAATCATATCCACCTTACTTCCCTGGATGTAAGCAGGCATATTTTTCAAATCATCACAGATGACCTCCATCTGCTCTTCCAAACCATTCAAACGGACAGAGCGTTCAGCCATATCCGCCAAACGCTCCTGAATCTCAACAGCCAAAATCTGTGCCTGAGTCCGAGTGCTAGCAAAAAGCCCCACTGCTCCATTCCCAGCACAGAAATCCACTATCAAGCCCTTTTTAGGAAAACGTGGAAAACGTGACAAGAGAACACTATCCACCGAATAGCTAAAAACCTCTCTATTTTGAATGATTTTAATATCTGTCGAAAAGAGCTGGTTAATGCGCTCTCCTGATTTTAATAATTGTTCTTCTTCCATGGTCCTATTATAGCAAATTTATATTAACATTACAAAGAATATAGATTTCTAACTAGTGCTTCTGATTCTTCAAATGTTGAAGGGCTTCCTTGGTCCAAATTGGCATCATTCGTTTGAGAGGCGCAAAGCCGTAGTTAAAACGGTCGCTTGAAAAGCGTCGCCGTCTCGGAAACTGGTGCTTTTCTTCCTCCAAAGTGCGGATAGAAAGACTAGCTTTCCCTGTAAATTCATCTAAATCCACTACTTGAACTTGAACCTCTTCATCGACTTTCAAGGCTTCTTGGATATTTTCAATAAAGCCTGTCCTAATCTCTGAAATGTGAATCAGCCCCGTATCACCCGTCTCTAGCTCAACAAAGGCTCCGTAGGGCTGAATCCCTGTAATACGGCCCTTTAGCTTATCACCGATTTTCATCTTAGTCCTCGATTTCAATTGTTTCAATCACAACATCTTCAACTGGCTTGTCCATAGCTCCTGTCTCAACAGCAGCAATGGCATCCAAGACAGCGTAAGAAGCTTCATCAGCTAGCTGACCAAATACAGTGTGACGGCGGTCTAGGTGAGGGGTTCCACCTTGGTTGGCATAGATTTCCGCAATCGGTTCTGGCCAACCACCACGAGCAATTTCTTTTTTAGAATAAGGCAGGTGTTGATTTTGCACGATAAAGAACTGGCTGCCGTTGGTATTTGGACCAGCATTGGCCATGGAAAGAGCACCACGGATATTGTAAAGTTCTTCTGAGAATTCATCCTCAAATGATTCGCCGTAGATTGACTCGCCACCCATACCAGTTCCAGTTGGGTCTCCACCTTGAATCATAAAGTCCTTGATAATACGATGGAAAATGACACCATCATAGTAGCCATCTTTTGAAAGAGCTATAAAGTTAGCCACTGTTTTAGGAGCATGTTCAGGGAAGAGCTTAATACGCAAGTCTCCGTGATTGGTCTTAATAGTCGCGATAGGACCTTCTACTGTTTCAATGTCTACTTGTGGAAAATGCAATTCTTTTTCTACCATACCAAATCCTTCTAAGGCATCAAAAATGCCATCTTCTTCTAATGTTTTTGTAATATAATCTGCTTTTTCTTTGATGTTATCATGAGAAATTCCCATTGCAACGCTGATTCCAGCATAATCAAAGAGTTCCAAGTCGTTGAGGCCATCTCCAAAAACCATGACGTTCTCTGGTTTCAAGCCAAGGTGTTCCACAACCTTTTCCACACCCGTCGCTTTGGAGCCTGAAATCGGCACAATATCAGACGAATGTTGATGCCAACGAACCATGCGAAGTTTGTCAGAGAGACTGTCAGGCAAGTGCAAGTCATCTCCTTTATCTTCAAAAGTCCACATTTGATAGATATCTTCTTTTTCATGGAAATCAGGATCTACATCCAAATCGGGGTAAATTGGATTGATCGCTTCACTCATCATATCGGTGCGAGTCGACAACTTGGCATCATGACTCCCAACCAAACCATACTCAATTCCCTCTTGCTTGGCCCAAGAGATATACTCCTCAACATCTGACTTCTCAATCTGATGTTGATAAATAACCTGACCTTTTTTATCTTCAATATAAGCCCCATTCAAAGTTACAAAAAAGTCAGGTTTGAGCTCACGAATCTCCGGAACGACACCAAAAATCCCTCGTCCAGAAGCAATACCTGTCAAAATTCCTTTCTCACGTAATTGCTTAAAAACAGTTGGGATTGAAGCTGGAATAAAACCTGTCTTTGAATTCCGCAATGTATCATCAATATCAAAAAAGACAATCTTGATCTTCTTTGCCTTGTATCTTAATTTGGCATCCATCTCACTACCTCTTTCAATCTAACTCTTTCCATTATACCATAAAGTAGCTAAATCCCCTATTTTCAAAAAATTTCCAGTTTTATTGTAAATCCTTGGATAAGTATAAAACTAAATCATCATCGTTTTGACAACTTGCACCCATTTCTAGCGGTTTATTTCTATACCAGACACCTGTACCATCTGGAATGTAGCTCCGTCTGATATACAATCTCTGGGCAGGGCCATAGCCTAAGTGCAAACCTACACCAAGAGTGACCTTACTCGAAACAAACTTGACTCGTTTTTCTGCTTTTTCTAGCAGTTGATTCCCAATCCCTTGATTTCGAAAATGCTCAAACACATTAAAATCTGATAATTCTGGATAGACTTCTGCAAAAGGACCATGTTTAGCAGAGGGCAAAATGGTAATGTAGCCCGCTACAGCACCATCAATCTCTGCAACTAAAACTTCTCTCTCCCCACTTTCCTGTTCCAGAAAATATCTAGCCAAAATTTCCTCTCTACCAGGCCAACCTTGATTCATAAATCCATGAGATAAGGATTCAATATCAGACTTAATCATATTTCTAATCGTACAATTCATCTTTGACTTACCCACCTTTACTCTTTCTATTACCATTATAGCACGCCAAAGTCAGAAAAAACTATCTCGTGAAAAAAGACCCGTCGGGGTCTTAATTCGCTTTCTTGTTTTCAAGCTCATGAAAAAGAGGTACACTGGATCCAACTTGCTCTCTCATTTCAAGGCTCGTTAAAAAAAGACCCAACCGGGTCTGAAAAAGAGGTCCACCCGGACTGTACTGCACCCCAAAAGTTAGACAAAAAAAATCTAACTTTTGGGGTGTTTTTATTATGAAATTGACTTATAAAGATAAAGTTCAGATCTATGAACTTAGAAAACAAGGACAAAGCTTCAAAGAGCTTTCAAATATATTTGGAATAAACATTTCTAATCTTCAGTACATGATTAGATTGATTGATCGTTATGGAATAGAAATTGTCAAAAAAGGAAAGAATTGTTACTATTCACCTGAACTAAAACAAGAGATCATTGATAAAGTTCTTCTCGAAGGTCGTTCTCAAATAAGGGCGTCTCTAGATTATGCTCTTCCAAGTGTTGGAATGTTGCCTAATTGGCTGGCACAATATAAGAAAAACGGGTATACTATTGTTGAGAAAACAAGAGGGAGACCATCTAAAATGGGACGTAAGCCAAAGAAGAAACCTGAAGAGATGACAGAGCTAGAGCGACTTCAAGCAGAAAATGAGTACTTGAGAGCGGAGAATGCCATTCTAAAAAAGTTGAGAGAACTCCGATTGAGGGACGAAAAGGAGCGAGAAGAAAAACAGAAATTGTCCGAGGATTGGTAACGGAGTTTGCCTTAGAGATTCTTCTAAAGATTATTAAGCTAGCTCGTTCAACCTATTATTACCAGCTAAAGCAGTTAAATAAAAGCGATAAAAATCATGATATTAAAGATGAAATTCAAGCTATTTTTACTGAGCATAAAGGAAATTATGGTTATCGCCGAATGACTCTAGAATTGAGGAATCGTGGTTTTGTAGTGAACCATAAGAAGGTCCAACGTCTGATGAAGATCCTTGGTTTAAGTGCTCGGATTCGTCGTAAACGAAAGTATTCTTCCTACCAAGGAGAGGTTGGCAAGAAAGCAGATAATCTTATTCAACGTCAATTTGAAGCAACGAAACCAATGCAAAAGTGCTACACAGATGTGACAGAATTTGCCATTCCAGCAAGTAGCCAAAAGCTTTATTTATCACCAGTTTTAGATGGCTTTAACAGCGAAATTATCTCCTACAATCTTTCTACTTCGCCGAACTTAGTACAAATGAAAGCTATGCTAGAACAAGCCTTTACAGAGAACCATTACGAAAATACAATTCTCCATAGTGACCAAGGATGGCAATACCAACACGATTTCTATCATCATTTTTTAAAGAATAAGGGAATCCAACCATCTATGTCACGTAAGGGAAATAGCCCAGATAACGGTATGATGGAATCTTTCTTTGGCATTCTTAAGTCTGAAATGTTTTATGGTTATGAGAATACGTTTCAGTCACTTGAACACTTGGAACAAGCTATTGTAGACTATATTGATTACTACAACAACAAACGAATTAAGGTAAAATTAAAAGGACTCAGTCCTGTGCAATACAGAACTAAATCCTTTACTTAAATTATTTGTCTAACTTTTTGGGGTCAGTACAGACCTCAACTCTCTCTTTCATTTCAAAGCTCGTGAAAAAGAGGTCCACCCGGACCTCTTTTTTAATCTTCGTTTACGAAAGGCATCAAAGCCATTACGCGAGCGCGTTTGATAGCTGTTGTTACTTTACGTTGGTTTTTAGCTGAAGTTCCTGTTACACGACGAGGAAGGATTTTCCCACGTTCTGAAACGAAACGGCTAAGAAGCTCAGTATCTTTGTAATCAACATATTCAATTTTGTTTGCTGCGATGTAATCAACTTTTTTACGGCGTTTGAATCCGCCACGACGTTGTTGAGCCATGTTTTTTCTCCTTTATAATTTTAGTTGTCCATTAGAATGGTAAATCATCATCTGAAATATCCAATGGATTTGTTGCTCCAAATGGATTTTCATCACGTGAAAAGTCTGGTACTGAATTTGTAGGTGCTGAATAGTTTGCAGTTGGTGCAGAGTAAGCTCCACCTGTGTGACCCTCACGCACACTACGGCTTTCCAACATTTGGAAATTTTCAGCCACGACCTCTGTCACGTAGACACGTTGTCCTTGCTGATTATCGTAACTACGAGTCTGGATACGACCTGTCACCCCGATAAGTGAGCCTTTTTTAGCCCAGTTAGCAAGGTTTTCAGCCTGTTGGCGCCACATAACGACATTGATAAAATCAGCCTCACGTTCGCCATTTTGACTCTTAAATGTACGGTTTACTGCAAGAGTAAAAGTCGCAACTGCTACATTTGATGGGGTATAACGCAACTCAGCGTCACGTGTCATACGCCCTACAAGTACAACATTGTTAATCATAGTTTACCTTCTTACGCGTCAGTTTTGACGATCATGTGACGAAGAATGTCAGCGTTGATTTTTGAAAGACGGTCAAACTCTTTAAGAGCTACGTCGTCGTTTGCTTCAACGTTAACGATGTGGTAAAATCCTTCACGGAAATCTTTGATTTCGTATGCAAGACGACGTTTTTCCCAAGATTTTGATTCAACAACAGTTGCACCGTTGTCAGTCAAAATAGAGTCAAAACGTGCTACCAAAGCGTTTTTAGCTTCTTCTTCAATGTTTGGACGAATAATATAAAGAATTTCGTATTTAGCCATTGATATGTTCCTCCTTTTGGTCTAATGACCCCAAGACTTTGCAAGGGGTAAGTGAGGTTTGCTCACAATAAACTATTATACTAGAAAAAATTTTTTTACGCAAGTAAAAACACCGAAATAAAAAAGAAGATGACGGATCATCTTCTCAAAAACTATGAGTTTTTAGTCTTCTTTTTTCTTGCGAGCAAGAAGTCCAAATCCACCTAGGGCTCCAAAAAGTCCAAGCGCTGCAAGGCTAGCGTTAGCTTCTGTACCTGTGTTAGGCAATTCTTTTTGACCTTCAACATATTTAGGTGTTGCTGGTTTAGTAGCTGAATCAGTTGGTACTGATGTTTCAGCTGGTGTTGGAATAGCAGGTTGGGTTGGAGTTGTTGGTTGTTCCGGTTGCACTGGAGCTACTGGTTGTTCAGGAGTCTCTGGTGTTGATGGAACAGGTGCTGGTTCCGGCTTAGGCTCTGGTTTAGGAGTTGGAGCCGGAGTTGGTCCTGGGTAAGGTGTTGGATTTGGCTTAGGACTGTTTGGAATGTAATTGATTGGTGTATCTTCACCTGGGTTAGTTGGAACATTTGGTACTTCATATCCTTTAGTTGGATCGTTTGGATCTACTGGTTTAAGTGGTTGACCGTTTCCATCAACAGGTGTGTGACCTGGTACGTATGGAAGAACCGGTTTATCACTTCCTGGTTTTGTTGGATCTGCTGGATCATTTGGATACTTGATTGGGTTAGATGGTTGACCTGGAATGTTTGGAATCCATGAACCAAGTGGTTTGTAAACATAAGTTACTGTTGTACCGTTTTCTCCAATCTTACCTTTAGCTTCACCTTCTACACGTTCCAATACGTATCCAGTAATAACTTTTCCACTTGTAGCGTACTCATCACCTACTTTACCTTCTGTAGTTTCTGAAGGTAGAAGCTCTTTACCGTTTTCATCTACATATTTAACTACTAGGTTAGCTTTGTTGGCTACGTAATTGATTGGTGTATCTTCACCTGGGTTAGTTGGAACATTTGGTACTTCGTATCCTTTTGTTGGATTATTTGGATCTACTGGTTTAAGTGGTTGACCGTTTCCATCAACAGGTGTGTGACCTGGCACGTATGGAAGAACTGGTTTATCACTTCCTGGTTTTGTTGGATCTGCTGGATCATTTGGATATTTGATTGGATTAGTTGGTTGACCTGGAATGTTTGGAATCCACGAACCAAGTGGTTTGTAGGTTACTACTTCTTTAGTATCTTCTGAGTCTGCAGTTACTTTTGTAGTTGCTACAGTTGCTTTATCAGCTACAAATCCCTTAACTACTGGTGATTTAACTTCAGCCAAGTCTTGTGCTGGTGTCCAGTCTCCGTAAGTCACTTTACCTGTTGCCAAGTTGACCTTAGCTTCACGTGTGAATTTAGTCTCTTGAGTAACAACTTTTGGAGTTCCGTCTTCATTTAACACTGGAGTTCCATCCTCGTACACATATGTGATTGTACGTATGACTGTTTTGTTTAGATCTTTTTCTTCCAAGCCAGCTGGATATTTAGGTCCGTCTGGGTTGTTTGGATCCACTGGAGTTCCTGGAGTTTTTGGTTGATCTGGTGTAACTGGTACAACACGTTCTTTAAGTGTTACTTTGAACTCTTGATCAGTATCTTTATCTTTATCGAACTTACCACCTTCTGGATATGTATTAGATACTAATTCATAACCTTTGTTTTCAAGTTCTTTGATTTTCGCTTTTACGTCAGCTTCTTTTGTAAGTGGTGTATCTGAGTCACCTTCTTCAGTAATAGCGTCAACACCTGGAATTGGATTTCCTTTCTCATCTACGAAAGTTGTTTTCGCTTTTTGCGTATCTTTTACGTAGTCGATTGGAGTGTCTTGACTTGGATCTGATGGAAGATTTGGTACTTCATATCCTTCTTTTGGATTGTCTGGATTTACTGGTTTAAGTGGATTTCCATCTTTATCCTTAGGTGTGAATCCTTCTACGTATGGTACTACTGGTTTATCACTTCCTGGTTTTGTTGGATTATCTTTATCATTTGGATACTTGATTGGGTTAGTTGGTTGACCTGGAATGTTTGGTACCCATGAACCAAGTGGTTTGTAGGTTACTACCTCTGTAGTATCTTTTGAATCCGCAGTTACATTTACAACTGGTACACTTGCTTTATCAGCTAAGTATCCTGGTACTACTGGCGATTTAACTTCAGCCAAGTCTTGAGCTGGTGTCCAATCTCCATAAGTCACTTCACCTGTTACCAAGTTGATCTTAGCTTCACGAGTGAATTTAGCCTCTTGGGTAACAACTTTTGGAGTGCCGTCTTCGTTTAATACTGGAGTTCCATCTTCGTATAAGTATGTGATTGTACGTGTAACAGTTTTATTTAGATCTTTTTCTTCCAAGCCAGCTGGGTATTTAGGTCCGTCTGGGTTGTTTGGATCAACAGGTGTCCCTGGTGTTTTTGGTTGATCTGGTGTAACTGGTACAACACGTTCTTTAAGCGTTACTTTAAACTCTTGATCAGTGTCTTTATCTTTATCGAACTTACCGCCTTCTGGGTATGTATTAGAAACTAATTCATATCCTTTGTTTTCAAGTTCTTTGATTTTAGCTTTTACTTCAGCCTCTTTTGTAAGTGGTGTGTCTGAATCACCTTCTTCAGTAATAGCGTCAACACCTGGAATTGGATTTCCTTTTTCATCTACGAAAGTTGTTTTTGCTTTTTGCGTATCTTTTACGTAGTTGATTGGTGTATCTTGACTTGGATCTGTTGGAAGATTTGGTACTTCATATCCTTCTTTTGGATCGTTTGGATTTACTGGTTTAAGTGGATTTCCATCTTTATCCTTAGGTGTGAATCCTTCAACGTATGGTACTTTTGGTTTATCAGTTCCTGGTGTTGTTGGATCTGTTGGATCGTTTGGATACTTGATTGGGTCTGTTGGTTGACCTGGAATGTTTGGTACCCATGAACCAAGTGGTTTGTAGGTTACTACTTCCTTAATATCTTCGGAATCACCTGTTACATTTACCACTGCAACACTTGCTTTGTCAGCTACAAATCCCTTAACTACTGGTGATTTAACTTCAGATAAGTCTTTTGCTTCTGACCAATCTCCGTAAGTCACTTCACCTGAAACTAAGTTTACTTTTGCTTCACGTGTGAATTTTGCTTCTTGTGCTACTGTTTTTGGAGTGCCATCTTCGCTTAATACTGGAGTGCCATCTTCGTAGACATAAGTAATTGTACGTGTTACTGTTTTGTTTAGATCTTTTTCTTCCAAGCCGGCTGGGTATTTAGGTCCGTCTGGATTGTTTGGATCAACAGGTGTCCCTGGTGTTTTTGGTTGATCTGGTGTAACTGGTACAACACGTTCTTTAAACGTTACTGTGAACTCTTGGTCAGTGTTAACATCTTTATCGAATACTCCGTCTGTTGGGTATGTATTAGATACTAATTCATATCCTTTGTTTTGAGCTTCTTTGATTTTTGCAGCGATTTCATCTGCTTTTGTAAGTTTGTCTCCACCTTTACCTGTTTCAGAGATTGGCGTGTTACCTTCCACTTGCTTAACATTACCATCTTTGTCTTGGTAGACAAATGTTGTTTTAGCTTTTTGGATTGGTGAGTAAGTTACTACATATTCGTAATCTTCATCTGTTGCAGTTGTTGGCTGTACCGGAACTTTTTCTACACTTGCAATGTAACCTTCTTTTTGAGGTACTGTTACTTCTGGAAGGTTTGTATCACCGTTTCCAACCCAATTAATATAGATAGGTTTTCTATTGGCATCTACCTGCGCTTCATTTTGATCATTTACTTGGATAGTACCTGTATAGCTTACAGTTTGTTTTGCTGGTTCAAATACTTGTTGTCCTGCAAGATCCTTAACATCGTCTGCGTAAACGTATTTAATTGTACGGTTTACTTCTTCTACTTTTGTTTTCTTAACATAGTAGTAAACAACATTATTTACAAAAGCATTAGGGTTTACTCCATTCGCTTGAAGTTCTTCTGAACTATAGATAGCACTCGCACGTTTTGGACCAATGTTAACTGTTCCTGTTGCTCCTTTGGCTGGAACATCAACACGGATGTATTCAACACCATTAATCGTTTTAGTTATATCAGGTACTTGGCTTGACACATCATATTTTTTACCTAAAATGTTCTTAGTTTCATAGCTACCATCTTCATTAGGCTTAGCATAACCATCATAATTTGTAGGTTCATATGCAAACTCTTCACCTGTTTCAATATTTACTAAAGTAATAGTAACAGCACCTGTTTCAAACTGGCTATTACCTCCAGCTCCAACTTCAACTTTCCAACCGTTTGCAACTTTGGTAGTTACATTTTCCTCTCCTCCATTAAGCGGTGTCCCGCCTGAAACTGTAAGAGTAGCTGCAGTTTTATCAGTATCTCCAACAACACTTCCATCTTTCAAACGACCAGCTTCATCGTAAATGAATTTAGAATACTCGTCTGAGAATGTACGGTTTGTTATAACTTTCTCAACTCCAAGTTTATCTAAACCTATTGAAACTGTTGAATCTTCTTGGATTGCTCCATCGATTACTTCTATTTCTAATTCTGTCGGTGATTTTACAGTAGCTTTTACTGTAAAGTTTGTATCACGTCCATCGTTAAGAATCCAGACATTGTTTGCATTAGCTTGAACATTATTCCAACGACCTGCAGGACGGTAACTTATACTATCAGCCTTATTAGTATTTGTGGCAGTGTTTTTTGAACCATCAATTGCTTTAAAATACGTAAAATCATCATTTGGTAATGTAATCGTAAATTTAGAACCTTTTCCGTAACGTACATCACTATCAGTATTAATAACTACTGCATCACTCTTTCTAACGCGTTCACTTCCTTTATATCCTAAAATGTTATCACCCATAATAGTAGCAGAAGTGTTTTGTTTTTGTGCAGCTGATTTAGATGCTTTATGAGTATATTTATGTTCTAGAATCGGTTGACCATTTACACTAATTGCCGCTGTATATTCTGTATCTTTGGAAATATTAGGTGCATAATAATCAATCGCAGTTAAATTTTCCGCATAAAAAGTTGTTACAGCATAATTTTTCGCCTTATCATTCCATCTAATTGTATAAGTAGTAGTCCCAACTTCATTCGGGATAGCTGGTTGTTCAGCTAGACGCTCTTCATAAGTCTTACCATCTTTCTTACGTTGAGACCAGAATGGACTTTCTCCCCCTCTACTTCCTACAGAGTTAGTAGTTTCTTTAGATGAAACTTCACCAATTACAGTTCCATCTGCTGCAGTAATTTTTGTACCAGGTTTAAAACTATCCCCAAACCCTGTTAAGTTTTTCATTTCAATTGTAGTAGTATCACCATTTTGAGCCTGAGATGTATCAAATACTACATCAATCCCCCATGCTTTAGGTGCAGTATTATCTGCGTTCATCGTCACATAGGCATTATTAACTGTTACAATTGCATTACCATTTCTAATAACACCTTTACCTGTAATGGTTTGATCTTTAGCATCTGTAGCTCCAAGCACAGCTTCTACTTTACCTGCATGACCTGCACGTTTCATTTCAGCGTAAACTGCTTCAATAGCAGATGAGATGCGATTTACTTGGGCTGTTAGTTGTTCTTCCGTAGAATCGTTAGAATAGAGCAAACCTTTTGCCGCTACCGCTTCAAGCTTGACTGCAGCAATTGCAGCCGACAATTTTTGTTTAGCTTCAACATCTTTGACTTCTTTATCTGAGAAGTTTGAAGCAACTGTTGCCATTACTTCTGCTTCTGAAGTCAATTGAGTAAGAACTGATTTAACTTCATCTTTAGGTTTTACTGTTTCAGCCTTTTCTTTATCTACTTCTTTTTTGTCAGCTTGCTCTTTATCAGATTTTTCTTTTTCAACTTTATCAGTAACTTCTTTTTCTGCTACAGGTTTTGCTTCAGTTTTAGCCTCTTCTTTTACTTCAGGTTTTTCATCTGCTTTTACAGCATCAATCTTTAATTCTGGAAGTTCTTCAACAACAGGTGTTGTTAAAGCTGCATCAGGTTTCTGTTTTTCAGATTTTGTAACTTCTGGAGTTTTTGTAGAAGCAGTGCTTGACTCATCAGCTTGTACTCCATTAGCACCTAAAACAAGTGCCGTTCCCAAAAGGACACTAGCAGCGCCAAAGCTATACTTACGAATAGAGAAGCGCTGGGCTCTTCTACCATGATATTTTTCCATTCTCGAATACATGTTTTCTCCTTTTTCTCTCAACTTAAATTTTTACAGTTCTTAGAATCACATATATATTTATATATTAAATTTTTGGTTCCAAAAACAACTCTACCAGTTTATCATAAATAAAATTAACTCGTCAATAAATACATCTTATTTATGCTCGATTTATTTATATTATTTTTGTGTCCTTGGTACAAAAAAATGATATTATCAAACTCTTCCTAAACATACTTGGATATATATTGCATAAAAAATACAACATAGAAGACAACAAACTATCATCTCAAAAATGAATATATACTATTTCTGAGATGTACTTTTTGTCGCGAGTACATCCCCTATAGATATTATGGAGCCGATTTTCTTAAACCTACTACAGTGGACAAAGAGTAAAAAAAGAAGATGACGAATCATCTTCTCAAAAACTATGAGTTTTTAGTCTTCTTTTTTCTTGCGAGCAAGAAGTCCAAATCCACCTAGGGCTCCAAGAAGTCCAAGTGCTGCTAGGCCTGCATGGGCTTCTGTACCTGTGTTAGGCAACTCTTTTTGACCTTCAACATATTTAGGTGTTGCTGGTTGAGTAGCTGAATCAGTTGCTACTGTTGCATCTGCTTGAGCTTGAGCAGATGCCGCTGGTTGAGTTTGATTAGGTGTTGCTGGTTGTCCTGGTTCCGTAGGAGTTACAGGCTGTTCAGGAGCAGTTGGTCCAGCAGGTTGTGGAGTCTGTGGTGTTTGTGGAGCTGGAGTTGCTGGTGATGGTTCTGTTTGAGGAATTAATGAATTGTTAGGAGTTACTTTTACTGGTACTTCCAATTCGATAATTTCACCAGTTGGTAATTTCACCTTCACTTTAACCGCTGTTTTTTCTCCAGGTGTTTCAGTTGTTGGGATTTCTCCAACTTCAATAATTTCCCATCCTGATTCTTTAGGAATGTTGACGTGTTTCTTCACATCATCTGGTGTAATTGTTGTTCCTTGAGGTACAACGATTGGTGTTACAGTTGGTGTAGCAATTACTGGTACTTGTACTTTCATTGTTTTACCGTTTGGTAATTTAACTGTAACTGTTGCTGATGGTCTTACACCTGCAGGGAATGTTTCAGGAAGTTCTGGTTCCCCTACGATTTCCCATCCAGTTACTCCTGGGATTTCGATGTGTTTTTGTACATCTTCTTTAGTTAATTTAGTTCTTTCTGGAACAATGATTGGTGTAACTTTTGGTTCTACCACATTCACTACTACAGGAACTCGTACAATTTCTTTACCATCTTTATCCTTAACAATAACAACAGCTTCTTTTTTACCTGGTTTAGAAGTATCTACTGGTGTATCGTATTCGAATGTAGCTCCTTCTGGGTAATTTCCTGGTGTAATGTTATCTTTTGGATCTGGAGTATCACCTTTTGGTACAAGTTGTTCTTTACCTTCAACCACTGTTACTGGTACTTTAACTGTTGTTTTGTACTCTTTACCATTGACAGTGTAAATCACTGGTACTTCTACTTCTCCAGCTTTTCCTGGCTCTGAAGTTTTTGGTACTGTAACATTTGTTAAATCAACTTTAACAGTTGCTCCTTCAGGAAGTTTTTTCTTGAATTCTTCGTTGTTGATTGCATTTTCTGCATCTTTACCAACTTTATCTTTTAATTCTTTCTCTGAAAGATCTTTTGGTACAACAACTTCTCCAGCTTTTGGTTTTGGTAGTACTGTTACTGGAACTTTAACGTTTTCTTTGAATTTACCATTTCCGTATGTTACTGGTACTTCTACTTCAACGTCTTTATCCCCTGCTTTTCCTACTGTAGATGGAACTTTTGTAGGGTCTCCTACTGTTCCACCTTCACCTGGTGTAATACCTTTCTTAATTTCTTCAGAATTTGGTGTGTCACCTTCAAATACTACTACTGATGGTGGTGTTGAAGACACAACGTTTACTGGTACTTCAATCACTTTAGTGATTTTATTTCCATCTTTATCTTTGTATTCAACTGTTACAGTTGCTGGAGTTTGTTTACCTACAGTATCTGTTCCAGGAGTTGTATTAACATCTGTTACTGTAACTGTTACACCGTCTGGAAGACCTTCAAGTTTTTTAGCTGCTTCTTCTGCTTTTTCTTTAACAACTTTTGCTAATTCAGTCTTATCAGCATCTTTTGGTACTGTTACACCTTCTGGTTTAACTTTTGGTAATACTGTAACAGGTACTGTTACTTCTTCGTCTCCACCATCTTTATAAGTTACTTTAGTAGTAACTTTAACATCTGGAGAACCTACTTTACCTTCTGTTGTAGGGATAGCTTTGTTGATCTCTTCATCAGTTACAGGTGTTGTAGTTCCATCAGTATCAGGAGTGATTGCTTTGTTTACATCCTCAGCTTTTGGTTTATCACCTTCTACAACGTACACAGGTTTTACATCTGAACCTTTAACATTTACTGTTACTGGGATTGTAGTTGTGTAATCTTTTCCATCAACTGTGTAGGTTACTGGCACATTAACAGTTCCTGTGTTTGTACCTTTTTCAGCTGTTATTTTAGATAATACATCTTCAGTTACATCACCAACAGTTACTGTTGCTCCGTTTGGTAATTTAGATTTGAAGTCTGTTGCTTCAACTGCTTCTTTAGCTTTATCTTTTGCTAATTCTTTCAGTTTATCTGGAGTAGTATTCTTAACTACTGTTACATCAGCTGTTGCTTTTGGTAATACTGTTACTGGAACTTTAACTGTTTCAGTCACTTTTCCATTGTCGTAAGTTACTGGTACATCAACTGTTACATCTGTAGCTCCAGCTTTATCTTTTGTAGATGGAACTGTTGTTGGTTCTCCAACTGTTCCACCTTCACCTGGTGTTACTGAATCTTTGTCTAATTTTGGTGTGTCACCTTCGAATACGACTACTGGTTTTGGTGTTGAGCTTACTACTTTAACTGGTACGTTAATTGTATCTTCACCAACTACATTACCTTTATCATCTTTATATAATACTTTTACAGGAACTGTATCTTTGTCCCCATTTGAATCTGTTTTTGGTAATGTGTAAGAAATTTCTCTTTCATCTAGTGATGCAGTAATTCCAGCTGGTAAGTTTGTTAATTTACTTACTGCTTCATTCGCTTTTTCTTTCACAACATTTGTTAGAGCAGTATCATCAGTATCCTTAAGCACTGTCACACCTGTTGGTGTTGCTTTTGGTAATACTTTAACTGGGACATCAACTGTTTCATCACCAGTTGGATATTTAACCGTTGCTTTAACTGCTAAATCTGTTGCTCCTACTTTAACTTTATCTGTAGGAACGTCTTTATTGATGTCAGCTTCAGTTACAGGTGTTAAGTCTCCACCTTTATCAGGTGTAATTGCTTCATTAACATCTGCAGGTTTTGGTTGATTTCCTTCTACTACGTATACAGGTTTCACTTCTGAACCTTTTACATTTACTGTTACTGGAATTTCTGAAGTATACGTTGTTCCGTCTGGTGATGTAAATGTTACTGGAACTTTTACAACTACTGGTTCACCTTTTTTATTAGCAATATCAGCAGGAATTTCAGGAATTTCTCCTACAGTAACTGTATATCCTTCTGGTACTTTTGCAGGGAAGTCAGGAGTTTTAATTAACTCATTTGCTTTATTTTTTAGAGTTTCTTTAACTTTATCCGGAGTAGCTCCTTTAGGTACATCAACTTCACCTTCTGTTCTAGGAAGAACAGTAACTGGTACTGTTACATCTTCTGTAACTTCAGTTCCATCTACATTGTGAGTAACTGTTGTTGGAATTTTTAATCCTGACTCTCCAGCTTTTCCATCCGTTTTAAAGATATCAGTTGCTTTTGGTTCATTAGCTGTACCTTTTTTGCCATCAATTTCAGATGGTTCAACTTTTTCTTTAACACTTGCTGGTGTAATTTCATCACCTTCAAATACTACAACAGGTTTTGTCTTAGATTCGACAACGTTTACTTCAATATCAACTGTTGTTTCATAAGTTTTACCATCTACGGTATAAGTTACAGGTACTTTAACAATCCCACGACCATCTTCTGCTACTTTTGTAATTGCTAAATCATCATCATCATGATCAACAATTTCTGATTTAGTAGAATCACCTAATGCAGCAGTTCCTTTTACATCTGATAATAATTTAGTAAATTCTGGTGATTTAATTGCTTCTTGAGCTTTTGCATAAGCAATTTTTCTAAGCTGATCATCTGTTGTGTTAATTGGTACTGTAATTACTGAGTTAGTTTGTAAACTATTAATAAAAATTTCTTTACCGTATTTGTAATCAGGATTATCTGAATCTGCTAAACCATTACGGTTAAATTCATTTTCATAAGCTGGTTTTAATCCATTTGCAGTATAAGAGTAAAGTCTGTTACCTTCAGCATCTGTGTCTCCGAAACCACTCTTAACTGTTACTTTAAAGTCAGCTGGTCCTACGAAGTTATCTGCAGCTGTAAATGGAATACTTGTTGTACGAGAGTTTGTCTCTGCAGCAGCCATACGGTTTCCTGCTGGTACGTTGTACGTTAATTTTCCACCTTTTGAGTTATCACTTGGATCATTTGGAACCCATTTAATAGTATTTGCCCAAACATTTCCTAACCAGTTTGATCCACCGTTGGCATTGTAGATTTTATCTTCTAATACGACACCTTTAGGAACTTCTACTGTTACTTCAACATTTGATGCAGAATAGTAGTCAATATTCATTCCACCAGTGTTTTTAATTGTAATGTCAAAGTTACCTTTTTGGCCTTTATCATAGATTGTATCTTTTGTATATCCGTATTCACCTGTTTTACCATCTGAACGAACGTTTGTTACTACTTCAGCAGCTGGTGCAGTTGCAATACCAATACCACCGATTAAGTAACCATCTTTAATATTGATGTTGTTATCATTAATTAAAGAATTTGTTCCTTGACTTCCAGCTTCAATCAACACTTTAATTTTTGTAGTTTCTGCTGGAATATCATAAATACGATCTAAATGGTTCCATCCATTAGCTGCTAGAGCTCCTTGTTCTGTTGCTAATGGTCCATTTTTACCTTCAACTGGTTTAATTTCTTTACCAGTGAACGCATCTACGATTGTTAATTTAACTCTTTCACCAGCAGAAGTAGCTGTACTACCACCATACGCTGCACTGTGAATTAAGTTAACATTTAGTCGTGAATTTCCATTAACATCATACTCTTTAGAAAGAGTTGTACCTTTGCTTCCTAATTCTAAGTAGTAATCACGGTTTTTAACTTCACCGAACGCATTTGTTCTCATTACATCAATAGTAGGTGTTACTGAAGGAACTACACCACTACCATTTACATAACTAGTTTCACCTGATGTTTGATATTTTTTCAATTCTCCATCATTTGAGTATAGTTTAGATTTTGGAACTTCACGTGTACTTGGTTGTCCATCTTTATCTGTAACATTTGTGACATCAAGAGGTTTAACCGCATTAACTTTGTCCCCTTTTTCAATTTTCCAACCATTTAACATACCAGCTTCTGCGTCAGCTTTTGTAATAGCTTTTTCTTGCCAGTTATATGTTGCACTACCGATTGGATCTTTTGCACCTGGTTTATTCATTACTTTATCAGTAATGTCACGTCCACTTTCATATTGAGTAGCAATTGTTTCTGATTTTTTATCAGCATCAGTGAATGTTACTTTATCTCCGAAACCTTCTTTTAAGCTTTCAAAGACACCATTTTTAGGGTTGTTACCATAAGCAACATGGTTTTCACTTACTGGAGCGCCTAATTCAGTTTTTCCAGCTAAGTAGGAAGCTAATAAGTCACGTTCAGATTTAACAGCTTCTGCTTGTTGGCTCATTTTTTGAGCTGATGTTGCATCTGCCGCATTTGCATCTGCCAATACTTTTTTAGCTTTTTCGATAATTTTAGTATAAGTATCAATTATTGCTTGATCTTTTTTATTTGCATCTTTTGCTTTTTCTGCATCAAGTTTAGCTTGTACTTTATCAATATTTGCTTGTAATTCAGGTAAAGCTTTATCTCTTTCACCTTTATATTTAGTTGCTTCTTCTGCTGAGTTAGCTGCAGTAGTATCTACTGTTCTAAATCCACTTTCACCTTGTCCAGGAATGGCTTGTCCATTACGTGGATCTTGGTTTTTGTTTTCTTTTTCTTTTTCTTCTTTCTTGTCTGCAGTTGCTTTTGGCATACTTTCAACAACGAAAGCTTTACCGTTTACTGCTGATGTAGCTTTTGATACTTCTTCTTTTGTTGCAGCTTCATTTGCAACTACAGCTTTTGCATTTGCTAATTCTGCTTTTGCAGACTCAATTGCTGAAGCTGTTTTTTCAGTTGATGATGCTTTTTCTAAAGCTGCTTCTAAACGAGCAATAGCTGCTTCCAACTTGCTTGTGTCAGCCTTTGCAACTGGTGCTTCTACAGCTTTTGTTGGTTCAGCTGGTGCTACCTCAGGAGCTGGTGTTGCTGTAGCTGGGGCTGCTGCTTGCTCAGTTGTTGGTGTAGCCACAGTTGATGCAGAAGTTTCAGTTGAATCTACAGGCTTGGTTGAATCTGCTTGATTCCCAGCATTAGGATTTACTTGTTCGCTAGTCACTGTAGCTGATGTACCTTGCTCGTGAGCCTGAACAGTTGCTGCTCCACCAAACATCATGTAAGCTGCAACAGCTACTGATGCTGCACCAAAACTATACTTACGGATTGAAAAGCGTTGGACCTTTTGTCCGTGGTATTTGTCCATTCTTGAATACATATTTTCTCCTTTTTAAATAAATTTTAATTGCGGAATTACCTCCAAGTATTTAAACAACGCCTCCATTTCCAGCTTAATTTATACATTAAAGCAGCTACACTTAGGTACTTAATCCCTGATTTACATTATAACATTATTTCAACTAAACTGTCTACATTTATGTACAAAATATGAGTATTTCTATATATATATATATCAATCGAAGTTTTATGTGATTTCATCATAAAAAATAAAAGGCCAATTTGACCTTTTACTTTTATATATTTATTTACGGTTTGATACGGTGCAACATACGTGGGAATGGGATAGCTTCACGGATGTGTTTTGTTCCTGCTGCAAAGGTTACCATACGTTCGATACCGATACCAAATCCTCCATGTGGAACTGTACCATATTTACGAAGGTCAAGGTAGAATTCATACTCTGTACGATCCATACCAAGTTCATCCATTTTTGCGACAAGGGCATCGTAGTCTTCCTCACGCATAGAACCACCGATGATTTCTCCATAGCCTTCTGGAGCGAGCAAGTCTGCACAAAGCACACGTTCTGGATTTCCAGGAACTGGTTTCATGTAAAATGCCTTGATGGCTGCTGGGTAGTTCATGACAAATGTTGGCACACCAAAGTGGTTTGAAATCCAAGTTTCGTGTGGTGAACCAAAGTCATCACCATGCTCAAGATGCTCGTAGTCAGCATCTTCATCATTCTCATGCTCTTGTAAGAGGTCAATGGCTTGATCATAAGTGATACGTTTGAATGGCTCTGCAATGTATCGTTTCAAGAGTTCTGTATCACGTTCCAAGGTTTCCAAGGCTTGAGGCGCACGGTCAAGAACACCTTGAAGAAGAGCTTTCACATAAGCTTCTTGCAAGTCAAGTGATTCATCGTGTGTCAAGTATGAGTACTCTGCATCCATCATCCAGAACTCAGTCAAGTGACGGCGTGTTTTTGATTTTTCAGCACGGAATACTGGACCAAAGTCAAAGACACGACCAAGGGCCATCGCACCTGCTTCTAGGTAAAGCTGACCTGATTGGCTCAAGTAGGCTGGCGTTCCGAAGTAGTCTGTTTCAAAGAGTTCAGTTGAATCTTCTGCCGCGTTTCCTGAAAGGATTGGGCTATCAAATTTCATGAAGCCGTTCTTGTCGAAGAACTCATAAGTTGCGTAGATGATAGCGTTACGAATTTGCATCACCGCTACTTGCTTACGAGAACGGAGCCACAAGTGACGGTTGTCCATCAAGAAGTCTGTTCCGTGTTCTTTTGGTGTGATTGGGTAGTCTTGAGATTCACCAATCACTTCGATATCTGTAATGTCCAATTCATAGCCAAACTTAGAACGTTCGTCTTCTTTGACAATACCTGTCACATAAACAGAAGTTTCTTGGCTCAAGCGTTTGATAACATCAAACTTCTCAAGTCCTACCTCTTCACCAAATTTTTCTACAAAGTTTGGTTTAAAGGCTACACCTTGGAAGAAGGCTGTTCCATCGCGCAATTGCAAGAAGGCGATTTTCCCTTTTCCTGATTTGTTGGCAACCCAAGCGCCAATCGTCACTTCCTGCCCAACATAGTCTTTTACATCAATAATCGTTACACGTTTTGTCATTATTTTTCCTTTTCTTTTTCTTTTATTTTTCCATAAATGCTTTCAAGCGTTTAACTGCTTCTTTAAGCGTGTCTAGGTCTGTCGCATAGCTGAGGCGGACATTTTCTGGAGCTCCAAAACCTGCTCCTGTTATGAGTGCCAAACCAACTTCCTCAAGAATAGCTGTTGTAAAGTCAGTCACATCCGTATAGCCTTTCATCTCCATGGCTTTTTTAACATTTGGGAAGAGATAGAAAGCGCCTTGTGGTTTAACGACTTCAAAACCTGGGACCTCACATAATAGCGGATAAATGGTATTGAGACGCTCCTCAAAAGCTTGACGCATGATATCAACAGAATCCTGTGGTCCTGTTAAGGCTTCAATAGCCGCATATTGAGACACAGATGTCAAATTTGAAGTTGTTTGTCCCGTCAATTTACTCATAGCTGCAATGATTTCAGGATCACCTACCGCATAACCAACTCGCCAACCCGTCATGGCATAGGCCTTAGATACCCCGTTGATAACAATGGTTTGCTTGCGAATTGCTTCTGATAGACTTGAGATTGGAACAAATTGATTTCCATTATAAACAAGGCGACCGTATATATCATCTGCTAAAATCAGAATGTCATGCTCAACTGCCCAATTTCCGATAGCTAGTAATTCTTCACGAGTATAAATCATACCAGTCGGATTAGATGGTGAATTGAGAACCAAAACCTTTGTTTTATCTGTCCTAACTAGTTCTAGTTGATCCACTGTGACTTTAAAATCATTGTCTTCTTTAGCTTGAACAAAGACTGGAATCCCTTCTGCCATCTTGACCTGATCTCCATAACTAACCCAGTATGGAGTTGGAATAATAACCTCATCTAAAGGATTGATTACAGCCATAAAGAAAGTATAGAGGGAGAACTTGGCACCTGTAGCAAAGGTAACCTCGTTACTTGCGACAGAATAGCCATAGTAGCGCTCGAAGTAGGTATTCACCGCAGCTTTTAATTCTGGTAGACCTGAAGCTACTGTATAGAAGGAAGCCTGTCCTTCTCGAATAGCTTTAACTGCTGCATCCTGAATATTTTCAGGAGTGTGAAAATCTGGTTGTCCCAAGGTCAAGAAAAGGACATCCTTACCTTGAGCTTTTAATTTTTTTGCTCTCGCATCACTAGCTAAAGTAACACTTTCTTCCATTTCTAAAACACGGTTGGATAGTTTCATAGGCCCTCCTTATTGACCAATGCTCCTGTTTCAAAATCTACTAGATAAAAATTAGAGCCTGACTTGACTTCCCAGATTGGCTTGTCTTGATAACGGCCAAAGGTAATCTTGTCAATCTCGCCTGCTCCTTTTTCCTTAGAAACCGCTTCTGCTTTTTCTTGTGAAACACCTTGATTTAGCTGATAAACGTAGATCTTATGGTCATCTTTTCCAATCAGGACAGCAAGTGCTTCTTGCTGTTTATTATGACCAAGAACACTGTAATAAGATTCCAAGCCATTGTATAAGTCAACCTGATCAGCCTGCTCTAATCCTGCATACTGCTGAGCTAATTTTTCTCCTTCACTTTTAGCAGTTTGATAGGGTTTCATACTCAGAAACACTAGATACAGAAAGGAAGCACTGATAACCACAAACAAAATCGTCATCCCTAGACCATACTGCCACAGTAGATTATTTTTTGCTTTTTTTTGTCTTTTTTTCACTCGTCTATTTTACCATCTATTAAACTTTATTACAAGTGAATATAAGAATACTCTTCGAAAATCAAATTCAAACCACGTCAGCTTCGCCTTGCCGTACTCCAGTACAACCTGCGGCTAGCTTCCTAGTTTGCTCTTTGATTTTCATTGAGTATAAGCAACCAATTCTATTTCTTCCTTCAAAGCAAACCAGAATCCAAAAAACAGTTCTTACTTTTCCAGTAGCAAGTGACTAAGTTTCAGCAATTTTATAATTTTCAAATAAACTCTGAGCAAATTTCTTGCAAGGTGTTTTCTTTTGTTGTAATATATTTTATAACAACGAGGCAATTCTCGAAATTTTAAGAAAAAGGAGACACATCATGTCTAAAAAAGTATTATTTATCGTCGGATCCCTACGTCAAGGTTCTTTCAACCACCAAATGGCTCTCGAAGCTGAGAAAGCACTTGCTGGTAAAGCGGAAGTTAGCTACCTTGATTATTCAGCCCTTCCTCTCTTCAGCCAAGATTTGGAAGTTCCAACACATCCAGCTGTAGCGGCTGCTCGCGAAGCGGTTCTCGCTGCGGATGCCATCTGGATCTTCTCTCCAGTCTACAACTTCTCTATCCCTGGAACAGTGAAAAACTTGCTTGACTGGCTATCTCGTGCCCTTGACTTATCTGATACACGTGGCGCTTCTGCCCTTCAAGACAAGTTTGTCACAGTATCATCTGTAGCCAATGCAGGTCACGATCAACTCTTCGCTATTTACAAGGACCTCTTGCCATTTATCCGTACACAAGTCGTTGGTGATTTCACTGCTGCACGTGTCAATGACTCTGCTTGGGCAGACGGAAAATTGGTTCTTGAAGAAACAGTCCTAAACTCACTTGAAAAACAAGCTCAAGATTTGGTCAATGCAATCTAGTCATCTCTAATTGCTATTCTAAAACAGACAATCGGACAGACTTTTAGCCCTCTATATAAAAGAACTAGACAATTCATCAACAATCGAATGACTAGTTCTTGAAATACGAAAAAAGAACTAGAGTTCTCACAAATGAGTGAGTTTTCTAGTTCTTTTTGATTTACAAAGACTTCACGTAGGGAAAGCTACCAAGGATCAGATGAGATCATCTATTTAAGCTTCCTCTTCATCGTCTTTTTTCTTTTTGGCAAATAGCAAACCAAATGCACCAAGAAGAGAGAGAACTCCTACTGCACCTGTAGTACGGTCTTCTTGTATACCAGTATTTGGCAATACTGCTTGAGTTTGAGAAACGGATGGATTCGTTTCTGACACTTCATTCGGCAATTGAGTAGGTACTTCAACTGTTTGACTTGGTTGTTCAGCCGGTTGAGCAGCTGGCACTTCAGCAGGGATAACAGTATCTGGTCTAGGATTTGTATCGTCAGATGGTGTAGCTGGTCCTTGTTGGCCGTCACCTGTTGATCTAACTGGACTCACTTTCCTGAAGATGTGAGTTACAACATCACCTTTAGTTTCTGTTCTTACAAATACATACCCTTTAATTTCACCATGTTCAAATGCTTCATTGGCTTCACCTAATACCTTTGGTGCTTTGGCATCTGCTGGTTTCAATTCTTTACCATTTTCATCAACCCACTTGGTGATCATCAGTTGAATTTTAGATACTTCTACTGGATCAGGAAGCTCACCATTTACACCTCCATTGAATTCTGGGACTTCATGTGTTGGTGAATTTGGTGTATTCGCTCCGCCATTAAACTCTGGCAAGATTTCTTGAGTTTCCGGTTCTCCATTGACACCACCTGCAAACTCTGGAACTTCATGAATTGGTGAATCTGGTGCGTTCACTCCGCCATTAAATTCAGGGTTTTCCGAAGTTTCTGGCTCACCTTTTGCATATGCAAATACCAATTTATCTCGAGAAATTTCATGACTTACTTTTGTTTCCGGATCAGTGATTGTTACATTACTTTTTGAATCAACAGTTATGTCTTTTCCAGGATTTGCTTTTTTCACATTTTCCTTCACTTTATCTTGTTCTTCTTGTGTTAAATTATCAGGATCTTTCACTGGTACTTTCTCCATCGGAACTACTGGACTGAAATCTTCTGGATTCACAGTAATTACAACATCAACATCTTCTGTACTTCCATCTGGATACGTTACAGTTACAACACCTTTTTTCTCCCCATGTTTTGAAGTATCTGGAATTTTTCCATCTTTCCATCCAAAAGTCGTTCCTTCTGGTAACGTTTTTACATTTTCAATACTATCTTTTGCAGATGGTACTTGAGCATGTTCTACTGTTTGAGCTTTTGGTTGGGGATCGTAATCGTCTTTTTGTGGGGTTACTTCAACCGTTACTGTCACTTCTTCCGTACTATGGTCTGGATAGGTGATTAATACTTTTCCTGGCTTACTTCCTGATTTACTTGTATCTGGTTGTTCGGACCAGCTATAGTTTGTTCCTGCTGGTAAGTCATTGGTATTAATACTTTTCTCTGGATCTGGTACTTCGTTGTGACGAACCGTTTGGTTTGGCTCTTTTGCCGTTGGGTTAAACGTGTCACTTTGTTTCTTAACTGTGACAGGAACTTCGACCTCATCTTCTGTTCCATCTGGATAATGAACTAAGGCTACTCCTGGATGACTGCCCGGTGTGCTGACATCTGGCCTTGTCTTCCATGTAACAGTTGTGCCTTCTGGTAAGCCGGTTTTGTTTACACTTGTTTCTGGATCTGGTACGTGTCCATTGTCCACTTCTTGAGGGATTCCAGTTGGTGTGTATTCATCTTTTTGTGGCGTTACGTTTACCGTTACCGTCACTTCTTCCGTACTCTTATCTGGATAGGTGATTAATACTTTGCCTGTCTTACTTCCTGGTTTACTTGTGTCTGGTTGTTCTGACCAGCTATAGTTTGTTCCTGCTGGTAAGTCGTTTGTATTAATACTTTTCTCTGGATCTGGTACTTCCTTGTGACGAACCGTTTGGTTTGGCTCTTTTGCCGTTGGGTTAAACGTGTCACTTTGTTTCTTAACTGTGACAGGAACTTCGACTTCATCTTCTGTTCCATCTGGATAATGAACTAAGGCTACTCCTGGATGACTGCCCGGTGTGCTGACATCTGGTCTTGTCTTCCATGTAACAGTTGTTCCTTCTGGTAAGCCGGTTTTGTTTACACTTGTTTCTGGATCTGGTACGTGTCCATTGTCCACTTCTTGAGGGATTCCAGTTGGTGTGTATTCATCATTTTGAGGAGTTACGTTTACCGTTACCGTCACTTCTTCCGTACTATGGTCTGGGTAGGTGATTAATACTTTTCCTGTCTTGTTTCCTGGACTTGTATTGGTATCTGGTTTGTCTACCCATGTGTAGGTTGTGCCACTTGGTAAACCGTCTGTGTTGATACTTCCTTCTGCGCTTGGCTCACTGCCGTGTTTAGCCGTTTGGTTTGGCTGTTTCGCTGTTGGGTTGAAGGTATCCTTTTGTTCCTTAACCGTAATTGGTACTGTGACTTCATCTACTGTTCCATCTGGATAATGAACTAACGCTACTCCTGGATGACTTCCCGGTGTGCTGACATCTGGATTTGTCTTCCATGTGACGGTTGTGCCTTCTGGTAAGCCTGTTTTGTTTACACTTGTTTCTGGATCTGGCACATGTCCATTGTCTACGGTTTGCGCAATACCAGTTGGGCTGTATTCATCATTTTGTGGAGTTACGTTTACCGTTACCGTCACTTCTTCCGTACTATGGTCTGGATAGGTGATTAATACTTTTCCTGTCTTACTTCCTGGTTTACTTGTGTCTGGTTGTTCTGACCAGCTATAGTTTGTTCCTGCTGGTAAGTCATTGGTATTAATACTTTTCTCTGGATCTGGTACTTCGTTGTGACGAACCGTTTGGTTCGGTTCTTTTGCCGTTGGATTGAACGTATCTTTTTGTTCCTTAACCGTAATTGGGACAGTGACTTCGTCTTCTGTTCCATCTGGATAATGAACTAAGGCTACTCCTGGATGACTGCCCGGTGTGCTGACATCTGGTCTTGTCTTCCATGTAACAGTTGTTCCTTCTGGTAAGCCGGTTTTGTTTACACTTGTTTCTGGATTTGGTACGTGTCCATTGTCCACTTCTTGAGGGATTCCAGTTGGTGTGTATTCATCTTTTTGTGGCGTTACGTTTACCGTTACCGTCACTTCTTCCGTACTCTTATCTGGATAGGTGATTAATACTTTGCCTGTCTTACTTCCTGGTTTACTTGTGTCTGGTTGTTCTGACCAGCTATAGTTTGTTCCTGCTGGTAAGTCGTTTGTATTAATACTTTTCTCTGGATCTGGTACTTCCTTGTGACGAACCGTTTGGTTTGGCTCTTTTGCCGTTGGGTTAAACGTTTCTTTTTGTTCTTTTACCCTTACTGGTACTTCGACTTCATCTTCCGTTCCATCTGGATAATGAACTAAGGCTACTCCTGGATGACTGCCCGGTGTGCTGACATCTGGTCTTGTCTTCCATGTAACAGTTGTTCCTTCTGGTAAGCCTGTTTTGTTTACACTTGTTTCTGGATTTGGTACGTGTCCATTGTCCACTTCTTGCGCTATTGCAGTTGGGCTGTATTTTCCACGCATTGACCAAACTGTAATATTTACTAAGATTGATGTCGAATTCCCAGCTTTATCTCTAGCTACTATCGTTACACCATACATTACATTGTCAGAATCAATTCTCGGTACTTCTCTAACACCCTCTTTGAACACAATTGTTCCAGAAGCTTGATCAAATGTTAAGAATGAAGGCATATTATTTACTTCAATCGTAGCAACTCCACTACCATTTGCATTATCTTTTGCCTCAATCTTCATAGGAGGCAATGTTTTATCTAAAGCCGTCATTCCCCAGTTTGTATGTTCTGCTGGTGTTTGAATTGTTGGATCCGTAACATCTTTTACTTTCAATGGAATTGTAACGTCTTGTTCTGAACCATCAACATATGTTACTTTTGCTTGTATTGTTTGATCTCCATATGCCTCGGTGTTAATCGGTGCTTTGGCTTCAACTGTTACAATTTTAGTATTTCCATTCTCACCTTGCGCATTTGTAGCAGTTACTGCTCCTTTTAACATTTCTGGAGTAACTGATACATTTTGATTTACTTCAATTTGTGTTCCATTAGCTGTAAAATCTTCACTTACTTTTCTCACCGTTACATTTACTGTCACTACATCTTTTGAGCCATCTGGATAAGTGATTTCCACTTCCCCAGTTGTTGCGCCTGGTGTACTTACTACAGGGGGTGTCTTCCATGTTACCTTTGTTCCATCTGGCAAGCCTGCTTTATCTACACTTTTATTAGGATCTGGCACTTGTCCATAACTTGTATTTTGTGGAATTGGCGTAGGATTAGTCTTCGCACTCATTGAAGATACAGTGATTTTCGCAGTTCTTTCAGTGAAGTTTCCAGCATTGTCTTCTGCTCGAATATTTAATGTAAATTCTTGACTTGGTGTATTTTCAGGTAGTTTTTCTACTGCTTCTTTTCCTGATTTGAATTTAATAGTATTATTCGCACTATCATATTCTAGATAATCAGGTAACCCTGTCACAGTAACGTTTTTAATTCCACTTCCGTTCGCATTATCTTCCGCTCTTACTTCCATATTTGGTAAAGCTTTGTCTAATGCTGTCATTTCCCAGTTTGTATTTTCTGCTGGTGATTGGATTGTTGGTGGTGTCACGTCTTTAACTTTCAGAGGAATGGTCACTTCTTTAGTTGTTCCATCTTTGAAAGTTACTGTAGCGTTAATAGTTTGTTCACCATAGTTAGCTGTGCTGATTGTAGGTGCTGTAACTGTTGAAATCTTATCTGTTCCATTCACATTTCCTGCTTTTGAAGTTGCAGTTACTTTCGCTTTTAAGTCGTCATTTGAAACTGAATCATTTTGATTTACTTCAATTAGCGTTCCAGTTACTTCGTATTCTGAGCTAAGTCCTTTTACAGTAACTTTTACATTTACGATATCTTTCGAACCGTCTTTATACTTTACTTCTACTACACCATCTTTTTCTCCAGGCCCATCGGTCGTTACTGGTGGTGTTTTCCAAGCATAACTTGTCCCTTCCGGTAAGCCTGTTTGATTCACGCTTGTTCCTGCATCTGGAGTTGCCCCATAACTCACTGTTTGTTTGTTCGGATTTGCTGTTGCATCATATTTGGTAGTCATTGATTTCACAGTAAACGTTAATTGTGAAGTACTACTATTATTCGCATTATCTGTCACTCGAATTGTAGCTGTATGTGTTTGAGAATCTGTACCAACTGGTAATTTTGGAACTTCTTGAGTACCATCTTTAAACTTAATGGTTTTATTCGCATCATCATAAGTTAAGAAATCTGGTAAGTCTGTTACCGTTGTTGACCGAACACCACTTCCTCCTGCATTGTCTTCAGATGTTACTTTAATTGGAGAAAATGCTTTATCTAATGCTATTAAATCGATATTCTGACCATTCGCTGGTGTTTGAATCGTTGGAGCCGTTACATCTTTTACTTCTAAAGGAATTGTTACCGTATCCCTTGTATCATCGAGATAGGTTACCGTTGCTGAAATTTCTTTGTTCCCTGTCTCAGCAGTACTAATTTTCCCAACAGGAGTAACAGTTTTCACCTTACTATTACCGTTTTTATTAATTGTCACAGCAGATTTTAAGTCTTGTTCTGAGACAGTATCGTTTTGATTTTTGACAATTTTTGTAGCTGTAGGTTCATACTCATCACTTAGCTTACGAACTTTTACAGTAACCGTTACTTCATCTACTGAATCGTCTGGATAAGTAACTTTCACGACTCCTGTTTTATTTCCAGGTCTATTCGTATCTGGTGCAGATTTCCATGTATATTGAGCATCAGTCGGTAATCCTGCTGTATTCACACTTGTTTTCGGATTAGGAGTTTCACCATGGCTCACTTCTTGAATCGTTGCATTCGCTTGTGGATTATACTTTTCAGCCATAGGCATGTGAGTAATACTAAATGTTCGTTCACTACTATTTCCTGCATTATCTTCCACACGTAATGTTATATTTCTTGTAGTTCGAGTTCTTCCAGACAATTTTGGAACTTCACGTTCTCCATCTTGGAAAACGATGCTACTTGTCGCTTTATCATACTTCAAGAAACTTGGTAAGTTCATTGGAACAATACTCTTTATTCCACTTCCTCCAGGATTATCAGCAACTGCTACTTTAATAGGTGGCAATGTCTTATCTAATGCTGTGATTTCCCATGTTTGACCTTCTGTTGGTGTTTGAATTGTTGGAGCAATTACGTCTTTTACTTCTAGAGGAATATCAACTGGATCAGTGGTATTATCCAGATAAGTTACTGTCGCTTTTATGGTTTGTGAGCCTGCATGCACAGTGCTTATAGGCGCTGCAGTAACTGACTTGACTTTTCTAGTTCCACCATTATCCACTGTTACTGCTGCTTTTAATCTATCATTCGTTACTGGATCATTTTGATTCACAGTAATTGTCTTTCCAGTTGGTATATGTTCATCACTTAGTTTACGGACTTTCACGGTTACAGGTACTGTATCTGTTGAGCCATCTGGATAGGTTACAGTTACGACTTCGGTTTGATCCCCAGGGCCTGTTGCCGTATTAGGTTGTGTTGCCCATCCGTATCTTGTACCTGTTGGCAGCCCATTTTTTTGAATACTTGTTCCTGCATCAGGCGCTTCCCCATAACTCACTTCTTGAATTTGAGAATTAGCAACTGCTGTATATTTTTGTGTTTGAGATTGAATATGGAAAGTAATATTTTTAGTCGCAGTATTTTCTTTTTTATCAACCGCTTTAACAGTCACTTGAATACTTGATTTACCAAGTTGGAAATTATTTGGAATAACGCCATTAATTTCAATTTTTGATTTTTTTGCATTGTAAGATAATGGATTCGGTAGATTGTCAACCGTTACAGAGTTACTTTCTTTGAGACCTACTCCTTTATCATTATCTTGAGCGTGAATATTGATTTCACTAGGTAGTCCTTCTAATCTCGTTAATGTAATATTATCAGGGGCAGTAATTGTCGGTTTAATATTATCTACAATCTCAACTGGGACATTCACAGTTTTCATTAAATGACTACCACGAAGAATTTCGATTTCTTTATGTTGTACACCTGCTGCAGAGGTATCCACATTAGAAGAGCCACCTTTCCAACGAACTGTTAATTCTCCTGGAACTGCTGAATTATCTGAAACTGTCACGTAATTTCTAGCATCCCCTAGTTGACCAGACTGATTCTGATTAATTTTTTTATCTTGTTTTCCTAGAAAATCTAAAACTGTATAAGGAGTTGTTACATCTTTTGTTACTCCATTTTCATAAGTTGTTGTGACAACAACATTTCTTGTCCCTGCTTGTTGCAAGTTAAACGGTGTTTTATACGTTACCTGAGCCGTTGTCGGTACTTCGTGACCTGTTTTAGAGCGTACTAATTCCCTTGGATTCGTATATATTTCTTTTGAATCCCCAAAATAAGCCGTCAGACTAGAATGTTTTGCTTCAACATCATTTGTCGCATTTGTTTGGATGGTTTTAGGATTGAATCCATCTTTAAAATGAATCGTCATTGTTGCACCATCAGCTGATACTTCAGCATGGTCAAAGTCAATATGATTCGCACGATTAACCACATTTGGATGCTCTGCTTTAAATTTTTCAATTAAAGCATTCTTTTCTGTTTCCGTTAAATGACGGACATCATCCACATAAGTTGGCGTTAAATTATTAACAGTATTACGTTCACTTTGAGGTTTGATAGTCAGAGTATAGGTAATTGTATTTTGCTTATTTTTTCCGTTCGCCCCAATTGTAATATGATAAGTACCTGGTGTTACATTACCGCCATTCCCTATAGTCCCAACAAGAGCCATTTGCACTTCAGGATTATTTACATTCCAATAGTTAGCAGCAATATCTACTTCTTCTTTCTTTCCTGTTTGGAAATTTTTATAAGCTACACGTAGTTTTAAACCATTAACTTGATCTAAACCACTAATAATTCCTACTCGTTTTACATAATATGGAGTAGGATCTTCCTCACCACGTTTTGGACCATTCGGATATCTTACTAACGGTTCCCCATTTCCTCTTTTACCATATGCTGTCATCACCGAGAATAAAGTATCTGAATTATAAAAAGTTAATTCTTTTTTATTTTCGTTTACTAACGCATTACTACCCTCGTATTTGTTAGCAATTGACGATATCCAAATCGCTCTAAACCCACTCTCTCCCTTACCATCAATTGGTTTTCCATTCCGTGGATCACGTTTTCCAGAATGCTCGCGAGTTACTCTATTAGCTACTTTGTTGCGGAGGCTCTTCGCTTCATTTAGAGCACCATCAACTTCACTTTCAGTGGCTTTTCCCTCAGATAAATCTGCAAATACTTGAAGAGATTTGTTTTCAGATTCACTGAATTCATAACTGATTTCTCCTGCCAGTTGGTTAATTTCTGAGACAAGAGCCTGAACCTTAGCAATCTTTTCTGTTAAAAGATTTTTCTTTTCATCACTATCATTTGCTTTGTCTGCTTGCTTTTCTTTTGTTTCTATGTCGTTACTTTTCTCTTCCAGTTGAGCAAATGAGTCCGACAAAGCTTGAACTTCTTTATCTATCTCGTCCTGACTAGCGCCTGCCTTATCCAAGACTGCTTGCGCACGCGACAAAGAGAGATTAAGATTTTCAACTGATTTAGCTGTCTTAGTCTGTAAATCAGTGTTCCTAATCTTTTCAATTAATTCATTTAAAGCGGTTTTATCCACAATCTTGACTGGATTCTCTGCAGTCTTTTCGACACTTTTATCTTCTGATACATGTTCAAAAATCTTATCTGATTCTTTAACCTGATTTTCTACCTGTGGATGATTTTCCACATCGTTTGGAACCTTTTCACTATTGGGTTCCTTTTCTTTAACTGTAGTTGAATCACTTAAAGACGCAACCATTTCATCAGCATGAACAAGATGTGGATTCTGTATCATCACTGCTCCTGTAGTCAAAAAAAGAGTGCATCCAAAAAGAAAATGCTTCCCTTTCTTTATCATCCGCCAATTCTTTTGATTGATTCCTTTTCGATTAAAAAACATTAAGAACTCCTTGCTTCAAATTATAAAATTACTTCTTTATATATTATATTCTTTTATTCCCTAAGATGCAAACCTTTTCGTCATATAATATATTATTTATAAAAATTTACCATATCTTCCTAAACATTACTTCACTTAGTACTATATCGAGATTTCGTATATGCAGTAACCTAAAAAACCTTGAGCGTTACCACTCAAGGTTTTTAGCAGTCTTTTCCATCATAGGAAAATCATTCTAAGAATATTCTTTCATTCGAGATCTATCACTTATCATCTTCTTTCGAGAAATTAGTGACTGCTTTTGGCTGATTAATCTTCCTTTCTTCGTCCTACATATAGGCTCAATAGAATACCGCTACCTAGAAGAACAGAGATATAATCAGATTGGCTTCCAGTTTCAGGTAATTTGTCACCATGGTTTTCTTTAACTGTAGTTGGAACTACTGGGTTAGCATTTACTGGAGTTGCTGGTTGAGCCGGTGTTGGTACTACTGGTTGTTCTGGAACCGCTGGTACTGGTTTAACCGGTACTTCTGGTGTTGGAACAACTGGAGTTGGTTGTACTGGCACTTCTGGTGTCGGTACATTTGGTGTTGGTTGCGCTGGCACAGGTTTAACCGGTACACTTGGTGTTGGTTGTGCTGGTACTGTTGGCATATCTAATTCTGGTACTTCAGTAACTTCAGGCATACCTGGTACTCCACCGTTAAATTCTGGCAATTCATGAACTTCTGGCATTCCTGGCACACCACCGTTGAATTCTGGCAATTCATGAACTGGTGGTTCTGGCATTGCAAACGTTGGTCCTTCTGGCACATTACGTGTTGGAGGAACTGGTTTGTCATTTGATGGTGTTACTGGTTTGTCTTGGCATCCACATTTTCCGTCTTTGCCGTCTCGACCATCACGTCCATCTCTACCATCTTTGCCATCTTTAATAACTGTTTTTGTCACAGTTCCATCAGAATTGATGATTGTGATTGTATGACTACCATCACCATTATCTTCAACAGAAACTTTTGGTGATTTACCATCTTTACCGTCTTTAATCACCATTTCTGTCTTACTTCCATCCGGATTAGTGATTGTTACAACGTGAGTTCCGTCGTTATTATTTTTAACAGTTACACTTGGTGAAACGCCATCTTTACCGTCTTTACCATCTTTGATAATAGATTTGTATTCACGACCATCAGAATCTACGATTGTTAATGTATGAGTTCCGTCTCCGTTATCAACGATGTTAGCTTTTGGTGATTTACCATCAAAGATTGTAGTTGTAGTTTCTTTACCATCAGCACCTGTCACTTTAATAGTGTGTGAACCATTGTTGTTATCAATCACTTCAAGTTTTGGTTCTTTACCATCACGAACTGTAGTTGTTGTAGTTGTACCGTCTGAGTTCACAACTGTGATAGTGTGAGTTCCATCTCCGTTATCCACAACCTTAGCAGTTGGTGATTTACCGTCACGAACTGTGGTTTCAGAAACAGTACCATTACCGTTTTCTACACGAATTGTGTAAGTACCATCATGGTTGTCAGTAACAGTTGCTACTGGTGATTTACCATCTTTAATGATTGTTTCAGTAGTTGTGCCGTCACCATTTAGAACTGAGATTTTGTGAGTTCCATTTTGTTCATCAGTTATAGTAACTTTTGGTGATTTACCATCACGAACTGTGGTTTCAGTTGTCACACCTTCTGGATTTGTAATAACGATTGTATGACTTCCGTCTCCATTATCACGAACAGATGCGGTTGGTGTACGTCCGTCAACACCGTCACGTCCATTCTTAACGACAAACTCATTCTTAGTTCCATCTGGATTTGTAATTGTTACTGTATGGCTTCCATCTGGATTTTCAGTAGTTGTTGCTGTTGCAGCTTTACCATCTTTACCATCTTTGATGATAGCATTCGTAACATTACCGTCTCCATCCGTAACTTTAACAGTATGAGTTCCATCATTGTTATCCGTTACTTCAACTTTTGGAGTCTTACCGTCTTTACCGTTTTTAACAACTGTTTCTTTAGTTGATCCATCTGGATTTGTTACAGTAATTGTATGACTTCCATCTGGATTTTCTGTTGTAGTGATATTGGCAGTTTTACCGTCTTTACCATCTTTAACTTTCGTTGTAGATTCTGAACCATCAGGGTTTCTAACAGTAATAGAGTGTGTTCCATCTCCATTGTCTTTTGTAGTAATAGTTGGAGCTGAACCATCACGTCCATCGATACCGTTATAAATATCTTTACTATTTAATACTTTATCGACACCTTCATCATATACTCCGTTGTCATTAACATCATCATAAACTGTCACTCGGATACCGTTACGTGTTGGAGTTGCAGTTGCATCTGTATCACGTCTAGTTCTTGAAGGTGAAGTAATATCTTCTACTTTGATTTTCGGTGCACGGCCATCTTTACCATTGTCACCTTTCTCACCAGTTGCTCCTTTTTCACCGGCTACCCCTTGAGGTCCTCGGATGTTACCAATCTTGTTCCAAGAACCATTTTCTTTCTTGTAAACATCACCTGTATTGGCATCGATATAAGTATCACCGTCTTTACCATCATTAGCAGTTGGGGCAGTAGCTCCACTTAGTAACTCAGCACCGTTTCGGCCATCACGTCCATCATGTCCGGAAGCTCCATTTGTACCATTACGTCCGTTTGTACCATTCAAGATATCACTTGTACCAATTAATTCATCCACACCTGGATCGTATTTACCGTTACCATTATTATCATAGTAGGCTGTAATACGAGTACCTTCTACTGGTTGTGATTCTGTTGAATCGGTAGTCGCTGGTTGTGTAGTTGCTGGTTGTGAACCTGTTGCATCGGTAGTTGCTGGTTGAGCTGATGAAATTACTTCATCTGGATTATCTCCTGCACTTCTCGCTCTTCTTGCACTTCTTGATGTTCCAGAAGGTTGTGAATTAGAAGTTGATCCAGCACCTCTTCTAACTGCTTCCACCAATGCATTTAAGTCAATAGTTGGTGTACGTCCATCTTTACCATTCTTACCATCTTTCACTGTAAAGGTTACTGGATCTTTACCTGGTGTTGTGATAGTTACAAGAGTGCTTTGGCCATCTTTTCCAGGTTGAGTTGTAATTGTAGGAGTTTGTCCATCTTGACCTGTTGCTCCAGTTTCTCCTTTTTCACCATCATGAACAAAGACTGTAGTTGGTTGTGAACCATCATGGTTATCCACCGTGATTTCTACACCTTTATGACCTTCTTCATCCTTACGAACAGCTGTTACTGTTGGAGAGACACCGTCTACTCCATCTTTAATAACTGCTAGAGGTTTTTCTGGGTTCAATGGTTGACCTGGATGTGCTGGATCTTCTTGGTAAACTTTAGTTTCTTTACCATCTTTGACAGTAATTAATGATTTACCATCACGTCCGTCCGCACCTTTAGCACCATCTTTAATCATTTCAGAACCTAGAAGTTCATCAGTTCCTGGAGTATACTTACCATCATTGTTTTCATCAGTATAGAATGTCACAATTGTATGAGATGGATTTCCGTTTTGTCCTTCGACACGAAGCAAATCAACTTTTGGAGTTTTACCGTTCAGACCATTTTCTCCGTTCTTAACATTTACTGTAACTGGATCTTTTCCTGGAACAGTGAATGTAATGTCAGTACTATGGCCATCTTTACCTGGAGTTACAATTACTTCTGGAGTCTTACCATCTTCTCCACGTTCACCTTTATCACCCTTAGGGCCTTTGATGTTGCCTTCTTTTTCCCAGTTGCCGTTATTCTTAACGAAGACGTCACCTGTTTCTGTATTAACGTATTTATCGCCGTCTTTACCTTGATGTGCTTCTGGGTTAACTTTGCCGTTCAAGACGTCTTTTCCGTCGCGTCCATCACGTCCGTCACGACCTGCTGCGCCATCACGTCCATCGCGTCCTGGTAAACCTTGAGCTCCGTCTTGACCATCACGACCTTGAAGACCTTGTTCACCTTTGTCCCCTTTAGGGCCTTTGATGTTGCCTTCTTTTTCCCAGTTGCCGTTATTCTTAACGAAGACGTCGCCGGTTTCTGTATTGACGTATTTATCGCCGTCTTTACCTTGATTTGATTCTGGGTTAACTTTGCCGTTCAAGACGTCTTTACCGTCGCGTCCATCTCGTCCGTCACGACCTGCTGCGCCATCTCGTCCATCGCGTCCTGGTAAACCTTGAGCTCCGTCTTGACCATCACGACCTTGAAGACCTTGTTCACCTTTGTCCCCTTTAGGTCCTTTGATGTTGCCTTCTTTTTCCCAGTTGCCGTTATTCTTAACGAAGACGTCGCCGGTTTCTGTATTAACGTATTTATCGCCGTCTTTACCTTGATTTGATTCTGGGTTAACTTTGCCGTTCAAGACGTCCTTACCGTCGCGTCCATCACGTCCGTCACGACCTGCTGCGCCATCACGTCCATCGCGTCCTGGTAAACCTTGTGCTCCGTCTTGACCATCACGACCTTGAAGACCTTGTGCACCTTTGTCCCCTTTAGGTCCTTTGATGTTGCCTTCTTTTTCCCAGTTGCCATTATTCTTAACGAAGACGTCACCTGTTTCTGTATTAACGTATTTATCGCCGTCTTTACCTTGATTTGCTTCTGGGTTAACTTTGCCGTTCAAGACGTCTTTACCGTCGCGTCCATCTCGTCCGTCACGACCTGCTGCGCCATCACGTCCATCGCGTCCTGGTAAACCTTGTGCTCCGTCTTGACCATCACGACCTTGAAGACCTTGTGCACCTTTGTCCCCTTTAGGTCCTTTGATGTTGCCTTCTTTTTCCCAGTTGCCATTATTCTTAACGAAGACGTCACCTGTTTCTGTATTAACGTATTTATCGCCGTCTTTACCTTGATTTGCTTCTGGGTTAACTTTGCCGTTCAAGACGTCTTTACCGTCGCGTCCATCTCGTCCGTCACGACCTGCTGCGCCATCTCGTCCGTCGCGTCCTGGTAAACCTTGTGCTCCGTCTTGACCATCACGACCTTGAAGACCTTGTTCACCTTTATCACCCTTAGGTCCTTTGATGTTGCCTTCTTTATCCCAGTTGCCGTTATTCTTAACGAAGACGTCGCCTGTTTCTGTATTGACGTATTTATCGCCGTCTTTACCTTGATTTGATTCTGGGTTAACTTTGCCGTTCAAGACGTCTTTACCGTCGCGTCCATCTCGTCCGTCACGACCTGCTGCTCCATCTCGTCCATCGCGACCTGGTAAACCTTGTGCTCCGTCTTGACCACGTTCACCTTGAAGACCTTGTTCACCTTTGTCCCCTTTAGGTCCTTTGATGTTGCCTTCTTTATCCCAGTTGCCGTTATTCTTAACGAAGACGTCACCTGTTTCTGTATTGACGTATTTATCGCCGTCTTTACCTTGATTTGCTTCTGGGTTAACTTTGCCGTTCAAGACGTCTTTACCGTCGCGTCCATCTCGTCCGTCACGACCTGCTGCGCCATCACGTCCATCGCGACCTGGTAAACCTTGTGCTCCGTCTTGACCACGTTCACCTTGAAGACCTTGTTCACCTTTGTCCCCTTTAGGGCCTTTGATGTTGCCTTCTTTATCCCAGTTGCCGTTATTCTTAACGAAGACGTCGCCTGTTTCTGTATTGACGTATTTATCGCCGTCTTTACCTTGATTTGATTCTGGGTTAACTTTGCCGTTCAAGACGTCTTTACCGTCGCGTCCATCACGTCCGTCACGACCTGCTGCGCCATCACGTCCATCGCGACCTGGTAAACCTTGTGCTCCGTCTTGACCACGTTCACCTTGAAGACCTTGTTCACCTTTGTCCCCTTTAGGTCCTTTGATGTTGCCTTCTTTATCCCAGTTGCCGTTATTCTTAACGAAGACGTCACCTGTTTCTGTATTGACGTATTTATCGCCGTCTTTACCTTGATTTGCTTCTGGGTTAACTTTGCCGTTCAAGACGTCTTTACCGTCGCGTCCATCACGTCCGTCACGACCTGCTGCGCCATCACGTCCATCGCGACCTGGTAAACCTTGTGCTCCGTCTTGACCACGTTCACCTTGAAGACCTTGTTCACCTTTGTCCCCTTTAGGGCCTTTGATGTTGCCTTCTTTATCCCAGTTGCCGTTATTCTTAACGAAGACGTCGCCTGTTTCTGTATTGACGTATTTATCGCCGTCTTTACCTTGATTTGATTCTGGGTTAACTTTGCCGTTCAAGACGTCTTTACCGTCGCGTCCATCTCGTCCGTCACGACCTGCTGCGCCATCACGTCCTGGTAAACCTTGTGCTCCGTCTTGACCACGTTCACCTTGAAGACCTTGAGCACCTTTGTCCCCTTTAGGGCCTTGTGGTCCTGCAACTCCGGCTTCACCTTTTAGACCTTGAGGTCCACGAATGTTACCAATCTTATCCCAAGTTCCGTTTTCTTTCTTATAAACATCACCTGTAGTTGCATCGATATAAGTGTCGCCATCTTTACCATCATCTGCTGTTGGTGCTTTAGGTCCACTTAATAATTCAGCACCATTACGTCCATCTGCTCCGGCTGCACCTGCTGCACCATTGGCACCGTCTGTACCATTTAAAATATCAGCTGAACTAATTGGCTCGTCAACTCCTGGATCATATTTACCATTTCCATTGTTATCGAAGTAAGCTGTAATACGAGTTCCAATTACTTTTGGTTTTTCAGTTGGAGCTGGGGTATCTGGTAATGCTCTTCTTACTCTTCCGCTTCTTTGATTATTCAGTCTTACTGCTGCCTCTGCTAAAGCATTTAAATCAATATTTGGTGTACGTCCATCTTTTCCGTCTTTTACATTAACGGTTACAGGCTCTTCTCCTGGAACTGTAAATGTAATGTCAGTACTACGGCCATCTGCTCCACGAGCAGTTGTAACTTTAGGAGTTGCTCCCTTGTCACCTTTTTCACCTTTAGCACCATCTGCAATTACAACTTCTTTTAATTTCTTATCAGAAGCATCTAATTCGTTGTTTCCATTTTTATCGTAATAGAAGATAACAGTTGTTGTTTTATCTGCTTCATTTCGTTGAGTCGCAACTAATGGACTTGCGCCATCGAAACCATCTCTTACAACAGTACTTGTAACATTACCTCTACCGTCGTTAATCGTGATAGTGTGAGTACCGTCATCTTTATTATCTCTAACGGTTACGGTTGGAGTTACACCGTCACGACCTGCCTGACCTTGGGCTCCAGTCAGACCGCGTTCGCCTTGGTCACCTTTTTCACCTTTAGCACCTTGCGCTCCGGTTAGACCGCGTTCGCCTCGGTCTCCTTTTTCACCTTTAGCACCTTGGGCTCCAGTCAGACCGCGTTCACCTCGGTCTCCTTTTTCACCTTTAGCACCTTGGGCTCCAGTCAGACCACGTTCGCCTCGGTCTCCTTTTTCACCTTGCGCACCTTGAGCTCCAGTTAAACCGCGTTCACCACGGTCTCCTTTTTCACCTTTGGCACCTTGAGCTCCAGTCAGACCGCGTTCGCCTCGGTCTCCTTTTTCACCTTTGGCTCCTTGAGCTCCAGTCAGACCGCGTTCACCTTGGTCCCCTTTTTCACCTTTAGCACCTTGGGCTCCAGTCAGACCGCGTTCGCCTCGGTCCCCTTTTTCACCTTTGGCACCTTGCGCTCCATCTTTAATAGAAATTTTTTGAACAAGTTCGTCTACACCTTCAGTATAAACACCGTTGCCATCGTTATCAAGATAGAAAGTGAGGTTATTTGTATCACCGACTTTATTTTGATCTACACGTGGTTTTACTGTATCGATTAGCTCTTTAGCCACACCAATTTGCATAATACGTGGCTTAGCTTCTTTAATAACTGAATTACTAATTGGCAATCCTAGGATTGTTTCGTTACCCAATTGATGAACTTTATAGGTGATTTGACGTTTTCCTTTTTCACCTTCTCGAACTAATCTAGTTTGACCTTCTGGTAACTTACTAGTTGGAAGATAGACAGTTTGGAAATCAATGTCTTCTGTAACAGCCTTGTTACTAGAACCACCATTTGGATTGGCATCCAAGTATAGTGGGTTTGCTCTATAATAATAGTTAGAGTTACTGTATGGATCATTGCTAGTAGCAGCACCGCCACCACCTTGATCCACGTTAAAAGTAACAGGTTTCAAACGAACAGACAAGTCACCATTTGGATTATTGATTGGCAAGCTAAATCTGATAGTTTGTCTCTCACTCGTTGAAGTAGCAGAAGTCATACTGTATCCTGAGTGAGATACGTAGTTGGCACCCTGACTAACAGGTTTTGATTGCTCTCTTAACCTTGGAGTGGTGATAGTCGCATTTGAAGGATTTCCAAATCCATCCCCTTTATCCAAGATAAAGTTATTATTAACAAATTCACCTGGTCCAGAATAATCAATTGTGAAATTCAATTGATTACCTCGACGTACTGTTGTTACATCGTAATGAATAGGATTTCCACCACGTGAGTTCCCGTAGCCACGGAAACTATAACTTTTACCAGCTTGACTAATATCGGCAAATGCAACTGTATTTCCAGAACCTGAGACAATTGGGTTGGCTGGATTGCTAGCCGCTCTAAAACCACTATGCCCTTTATCCAAGTCTTCCTTACGGATAGCTGGATTTTGGCGAGCATCAGAAAGGCTCAAACCTGGTTTCAAGATTTCATTAGTAGATTCTGGAGCTGAAGTTGTTTCAACTTTAGCAGGTGCATTAGTTGCTAAAACGCTACTATCAACAGCTGAACGGTCAGTCGTTGTTACAGCTGGTTTAGCTTCTTCTTTGGCTTCTGCTGTGTCAGCTTTCTTCACTACTGGAGTTTCTGATACTGTTCCTTTATCAGAGTTAGAACGAAGTTCTAGACCAATAATAGCTGATTGAATAGATGACTCTGCTGCTGATACTTCAGCTTCAGTCGCATCTGCTTTCCCAAGCAAACCTTGACCAGCTTGGATACTTGCTTGCAAGTTAGCAACACTTGCTTCTGTATATAACTTGCTTTCTAATTTTTTAGCACGTGAAAGAGCTGTTAACAATTTTGACTTGTCAACAGCATCTTGCTGTGTTACTTCTTCTTTTTTATCTTTTACTTCTTCAACTTTTTCTGCTGACGTTTTAGCTTCATCAGATTTAGCTGGAGTCGTTTCTACTGGGTTAGCAACAGTTGGAGCTGCATAAGTTGTTTCTTTTTTAGGTGTTGATACTTCTGCTGGTTTAGTAGCTTCTTCTACCTTATCAACAGAAACACTGTTAGTAGCTTCTGGGTTATGTTCCTCTGCTTGTACTGCTTGCGCATTGGCAGCAGTTCCCAAGACTAAGGCTGTCCCGAGCAAGACACTAGCTGCACCAAAGTGATACTTACGAATAGAGTATCGTTGTTGCATGCTATACCAGTCAAATGATTTCTTATGTGAATGTTTCATTTTGAACTCCTAGATAATATTTTATAATTCCCACTCTACAACTATTTGATATATAAATCAATATTTTCTATACAATTAATATATTCTCTTTTTGTACCTAAAAGCCACTTATATTATTCTAATTTTTCTGACTAATTCAGACGCTTTTTCTACTCCGACATTTTTGTACACTTTAGACAATAATATGATATAATGAAAATAGGAGGAAAATACCTATATGCGTAACCTTTTATCTACGAAAAATCAGCGACAATTACGTTTAATGGAAACCCTAATTCAACATCGCGATTGGTTGAAATTGCATGAACTTGCCGAAAAGTTAGGATGTACAGAACGAATTCTAAAAAGTGATTTAAATGAATTACGTGCTGCTTTTCCAACTATTGACATCCAATCTTCTGTTAACGGAATTATGATAGATTTAGAAGTTAATACTAGCGTTGAAGATATTTATCAATATTTTCTTGCTCATTCTCAATCTTTTCAATTACTAGAGTATCTGTTTTTTAATGAGGGCCTACCTATTTATCGAACAATAGAAAATCTTCACTCTAGTAATGCCAACCTCTATCGATTGGGCAGAAATATTACAAAAACTCTGTCAACTCAATTCCAAATTGAACTATCATTTACTCCATCCGAAATACGTGGGAATGAAATCGATATTCGCTATTTTTTTGCCCAATATTTTTCTGAGCGCTATTATTTCCTAGACTGGCCTTTTCCTGACCTTCCTGAAGAGGATTTAACAGAGTTTGCTGATTTCTTCTATAAAATCACGATTACCCGATGCGATTTTCAATTTATAGAATGTATAAATTGATGATAGCTATCAGTATTTACCGCATCAAAAGTGGTCATTTCGTCGACTTATCCAATCATTTTAACGATGAATACTACCCTCTTTTGATGAGTATTCCAAACTTTGAGGAGATACTTGTCCATTTTTCTGAAAAACTGGGACTGGAAATCACTCCAGATATCATCGCACAAATTTTTATTTCCTTTATTCAAAACAATCTTTTCTTAGATCCTCAAGAGTTCTTTAATTCATTAGAAGAAAACAGTGAAGCTAGATACTCATACCAATTACTTAGTCAAATATTAGAACGCCTATCAAAACAATATAAGATTACTTTTACCAACCACGATGAGCTTATTTGGCATTTGCACAACACTGCTTTCTTTGAAAGACAGGAAATCTTTTCTACCCCAATCTTATTTGAACAAAAAGCATTGACGATTAAAAAATTTGAAGTTTACTTCCCAGACTTTATGGGGAGTACACGTCAAGAACTAGCCCAATACCGTCAGGCGATTGGACAGCATGACCATCCTGAACAGTTGGAACACTTGATGTACACCATCTTAACCCATGCTGAAAACCTCTCTACTCAGTTGTTAGAAAATCGACCACCTATCAAGGTTTTGATTATCAGTAACTTTGACCACGCCCTATCACTTACTTTAAAGGATATGCTTACATACTATTGTAACAATCGATTCACCTTTGATACTTGGGATGAATTAGAAACAAGCCCTGAGATTTTAAATCAGACAGGTTATGATATCATCGTGTCTAATTTCTATATTCCAGGAATTACCAAGAAGTTTATTTGTCAAAATCATCTGTCAATAATGGATTTGGTTAATCATCTTAATACTTTATCAAATGAGATTCATATATCCAATACTTTATAAGATAGAAAAAAGTTAGCATAATTCTGCTGACTTTTTCTTTTATCTATTTTCTATACTTCCTTTACAAAAACCAATTCCTGTGGCTGTGACAGGTCTTCTCGGTAGTTAAATCCTGCAAAGCTTAAGCGACGAGCTTCTTCCACCGTCTGTACTTGATTTTCTATAAGGGCTGTCAGGAAGGCACCACGCGCTTTCTTGGAGATAGTTGAGTGAATTTTCAGCTGACCACCTTTGTCCTCCATGAATTTGAAGGTCACCATCTTTTCTCTGATTTCCTTAGAAAATACAGTCTCAAATTCTGATGACAAGAGGGAGAAAATTAGGTCTTCACCATTCATAGTCTCATCATAGGCTGTCTTCCAATGGATCTTCAAAGTCTTACCAGCGACTTTTAACTTCATCAAAAAGTCCAAACGGTGAGGGGACATAGGCGACAAGGCTGGAACGACTCCGTACAAAGCCGAAGTAATAAAGACATGATTTTCAAGATAGGCTTGTTCTGCCTCGTCCAGTTTGTCTCGCTTGATATTACGGTACATCAGCCCATCAAAAAGTTTTAAGGCTGGGTAGTGTTGAGCAGTTTGCCTTTTCAAAGCTTGGATATATTGAAATTCTTCCGCAGCTTTCTCGGCTGAAACTTTGTAAAAACTCTCCAATTGACTAGCAGAATAGCGGGCCAAGGCATCCAGCACGGCCTGGCTTTCTGGTTTTAAAGAAGTTGCTTCGATACTTGGCAAGTCTGTGTTCATTTCTTTTGCTGTAGGGATTAAAATTTTCATATTAATAGTGTAGCATATTTTTTTGCCGCTACCAAGAAATTCATCTGAAAAACCTCGGTTTGACCGAGGCTTCTCTATTTATTTGGGCCATCCTAACCAGACAGCCACGAGAACAAGGGCTAGGCCAGCTAAACTTGTTAAGATAGATAAGAATTTATCTTTTTTCTCCTTGAACTGAGAAAAACCTATCTTCAAAGCGAGCAGTCCGAGTAACATTGAAACAACCATCACATAAAAACCCATTTGTTGTCCTCCATTAGTATTAATTTATCTTATCATAACATATACTTTTTAAAGAAAGCTGTTTTATACTCAATGAAAATCAAAGAGCAAACTAGGAAACTAGCCGCAGGTTGCTCAAAGCACAGCTTTGAGGTTGCAGATAAAGTTGACGTGGTTTGAAGAGATTTTCGAAGAGTATTACTGCACTTTAAATGTCTTGAGATAATTGTCTTTTCCTACTTGACCTTCGAAGTTTTTACCATTTTCAAGGTAAGGGAGGTCATCTGATACAGAGGCCTTGACCTTGTAAATCTTGCCATCAACTTTAAAGAAGTAGACGGTGTCTCCTTTGATAACAGCTGATTTAAGGTCTGCTACCACACCCTTGATATTCTCTGTCGTTTCATTATCAATCTCAAGGTCGTTTTTATTGGCGTACTTGCTGAGCAGTTCTTCTACTGTAGTAGCTACGATAACATTTTGGTACTCGACTGCGTCTACCAGAGCGTACTCTTTGACCAAGCCAGCATTGTCCTTCAAGCCCATGATGTAGAGAGGCTTGTCATTGAGGTTGATGAGGATTGGGAAAGTTGCCTTGTAGGATTTTTCCTGAACAGCACCTTCGGCTGATTCACGGGCGGATTCTTCAGTCGCAGAAGCCAAGCTATACTTCGTGATTTCCCCTGTTCGCATATTTTCAAGAATGAAGCCAAGATTACTTTCATCTGCATTGGCCGACGTCACACCTGTGTAGAGATAGATGTCATTGCCGATAGACAAGTAATTATAGCCCTTGGTAGTCTGGGTCACGTTTTTCTTGGAAATCATGGCATTCCAGAAACCGTCCTTGTACTTGCCGTTGTAGTTGATTTGTTCAATGGTTTCCTCAGCTGGATAGACCCTGTCCACCCATTCTGGAACATCTGACAAGCTGTATTCCTTGGTTTCTCCATTTGTAGCATCCAAGATAATGACTGAAACAGGACGAGGAACTGCAAGTCCAAATTGCTTTTGGTAAACCGTCGCTACATAGAAAGGATTGCCCTCATCGTCCACCTCAAAAGATGGAGTTTTGAAAATTTTGGTTGGATACTTCAAGCGCAGGTGACGCTTGACATCACGGTTAAAATACTCCGAGTCCGAATACTTGATTGGTGTCTTCAAGTCCACCAAGTCCGCATTACCGGTTACCATGTCCACCTTGATATATTCGCCGATTCCCTTAGCTTGATTATTAAACCACTTGATAGGATCTGCATATTCTAAGGGTGTAACCCGATAAGGCTTCCCATCAATCGTCAATTGGGTATAGGTGTCTGCCGCTACGTACTGCGACACCTTATCCGTTAGGGAACCCAAGTAGCGGTCACCAATTTTTTCAGCAGTACTTCTATCTAAAATAGGAACCTTACTGGTGTCAGTCTTAGGAAATTCAGTAAAGTCTTTTTCAGTAACCGTGACTACATTGGCATAATTCTTAGCCTGAAAAATGCTAGAAGTCACCAAGGAAACCAAAGCTGCCAAGAGAAGAATTCCTCCAATAGAAGCTAAAAGGATTTTCCCTAACCGATTGATTTTGAAACCCTCTAGATTTAAGGCAGCTTCTGCCTTGCCGTGGCGCACATGAACCGTTTTGACTAAATTGATTCCCTTGCCAAAGCCAAATAAGACTGCCACAACCAGCAAATGCCCACAGAGGAAGAAGAGAAATTCCCAGCTGGTCAGGTTAAGAGGCGGTAAAAAGATATACCAGGTCGTTGCGATAAAAATAAGTTCAAAGACTATTCGTTTCATTTGCTTTCCTCCTAAATGATTCGTCCTTCCAAGTGATCCAGTTCATGCTGGCAAATCTGAGCCGGGAAGCCTGTCAAAGTAATGGTCTGTTCCTGCCACTTGCTGTCACAATAGGCAACCCTTATAGTTTCATAACGCTTAGTAGGTCTCACACCTGTCAAGGACAAACAACCTTCCTCTGTCTCATAAACTCCTTCAGAGGACAGGAGCACTGGGTTAAACATGACCACAGGAACCAAGCCAAGATTAAAGATAATCACGCGCTTCTGCACCCCAATCATATTGGCAGCCAGACCGACACAAGTCTCACGATTTGCTAAAAGCGTATCCTGCAAATCTCTAGCAAGATAAAGGTCTTCCTGACTTGCCGGCTGAGACACCTGAGATAAAAACAAAATATCCTTTACAATTTTCTTCTCCACTTCCTCACACTCCACTTACTTTTTACTATATTATAGCAATTATAGCACAAAAGCCGATAACTGCAAGCCCTTTCCCTAAACTGTAGCAAAAAGCCATCCGAAGATGACTTTTTTTCTATTTGTAAATTCTTAATCTTTTTTAACTTTAAACAATAGGACGCCAGATAGGGCTGATAAGAATCCGACTACTAGCAAAATAGAATCATGACTAGCTGTCTCTGGTAGTTTACCAGCTTCCTTTGTTTCACTTATTATTGGAGTTTCTGGGTGCTTTGGCTCCTCAGGCGCTGGACTTGCTGGAGTCTTTGGTTGCTCAGCAGTCGGAACTTCAGGTTGCTTGGGTTCCTTAGGGGATGGTTTTTCGGGAACCTTAGGTTGAGCAACAGCTGGAACTTCGGGGCGCTTTGGCTCCGCAGGTACTGGACTTGCTGGAGTTTTTGGTTGCTCAGCAGTTGGCATTTCCGGCTGTTTAGGGTCCTCAGGTGTTGGCTTTTCAGGATCCTTAGGTTGATCTACCGTCGGTACTGCTGGGTTCTTTGGCTCCTCAGGGGTTGGAGCCTCTGGCATCTTGGGTTGATTACCTCTTGGTGGTTCTGGCTCAGTAGCTTTCACAGGTAGATAATTGATTATTGTGTCTTTTGTAAAATCTTCTGGTACTTCAGGTAATAAGTAACCCAATTCTGGATGCGAAGAATCCTTCAACACCAAATCAGTAGCTGATGTCACAGCCTTATAACCTTTAAGATAAGGGATTGTTCCTAAACCTGGATTGCTAGCAAGACCTGCTTTAGCAGGATTACCATCTTGGTCATTGGGATATTGAATCAAAGCCACATTCTCATTTGCAGTTGGAGAAATGGCTATCCATTTTCCTAATTGTTTGTAGTAAACAGTTTCCCTAATTACAGGATCTGTTACTGCCACTGTTTTCTCTGCAACTGCTTCTTTATCTGCCACCAAGCCTTTTAGCAGTGGTGTCGCTACTTTAGATAGATTTGGTTGATCACTCGTCCAATCACGATAATAAAGGTCTCCTCTTACAAAATCAACCTTGGCAACGCGTTTGAAATCAACTTGATCATTTCGATCTTCAGCAACCTTATCATGTGTCACAAAATCTCGATAAGCAATGTTTCGGTCAATAGATTTTTTATTGACGATTTTAGAAACACTGGCAGGCCATAAAGGTGAATCTTGAACATCCTCATCAACTTTTTTATGAGCAGTTGGAATTCTATCTTCAGGATAAATAAATTCTAGGCGAGGGGTTAAAGCAACCTTAAATATTTGACCAGTCTTACTATCTTGGTCAAAATATTGTAAACCTCGATCATAATCACTTGATACAAGATCGTATCCTTGTCGCTTGTAGTCACTAATCGTTTTTAGCGTACTGTATTCAATAGGATAACCAGATTCCCCAGTAACTGTATCTTCCTTCAGTAGCTTGTTTTCACTGATATCCACATAGCTAATCTTGGCTGTTTGATTTTTAATATGCTCCTGTTTTATTTTCCAGTTAGAATAGGAAATTTCCTTAGTAACAAGATTAACAGTCGCATAGCGTTCAAAGGAAATACTTTGTTTTTTCTCAGCAAAGGCTTCTTTACCATTATTCTTATATTTATATTTAATGATTCTTTGAATCGTTCTCTCTAAAGGCCTTTCTTGATTGGTTCTGATCTTTTCAGCATCTGCAGGCCACTTAGGACTATCGACAACACCAGCTTCCACCTCTTCATTTGACTTAGGATTAGTCTGGTTTTGTAAGCTAATCACTTCATGTTTTGGAGTTAATTTAATAGTATACGTTTGCGGAGTCTGATCATCTTGAAACAGCTTCTTCGATTCATCCGTTTTCAAATAACCATCTTCAACCAATACATAGCCATTCCATTTGAACTCACTAATTTTCTTTCTCGTATCGTAGTGAAGATCCTCTCCCACCTTACCAGTACGCTCATCTGAAAAAAGTTTTTTCCCTGTTGATTCATCAATATAATTAAATTCAACACGAGATTCCTTTTCAGTCACTTTAGGTGTATCTAAATGTTTTTCTTCAAAATGTTGCTCTTCTGAAGCAGTAGCTTCTTTTTCTGAACCCTCGACAGACTTATCCTTGTCAATGCTTTCGCTAGAAGGTTTGTCTGTTTCTAAGATATGACTAGCTGCGAGCGTTTCATCTGCAGATACACTCCCAACAGAGCCAGCTAAAAAACCTAAACCACAAGCCACAACAACTGAAGCAACACCCAAACTCAATTTACGGATAGAGTAAATACATTTTTTACTTCCCATGATTTCCCCCTAAGTTATTATTTACTATTCTTATACCTAATATTTTAGTAAGCGGCATTACATTTAACATCTCTTTTTTAAAGTTTTTTCTATTCTTTTTAAAGTTATTTAAAAAAGCCATCCGAAGATGACTTTTTTTAAATCGCATTCTTGTCAAAGCCGAGTTTACGTTGGATAAATTTAACGATTTCGACGATGATAATCATTGAGAAGCTTCCGCCTATAACGATTCCCCATTGTGACAAGTCTAGTTTGGTTACGTGGAAGATACCTTCAAGCGGTTCTACAACGATTGTTGCCATAAGAAGGATAAAGGATACCAAGATGGACCAGTTGAAGGTCTTAGACTTGAATGGGCCAACTGTCAAGATGGATTGGTAGACAGACTTGACATTGTAGGCATGGAAGAGCTGAATCAAACCAAGGGTTGCAAAAGCCATAGTAAGGGCATCCGCATGAATAGCATGATTATCACCCACATGTACTGGGTAAGCAATCGCAAGACCATAAACACTCATAACAATAGCTGCTTGGAGTACACCTTGATAGATGATAGAACTCAAAACACCACCTGAGAAGAAGCTTGCCTTGCGTCCACGTGGTTTATGATTCATGACACCAGGCTCAGCAGGTTCAACACCAAGAGCGATAGCTGGGAAGGTATCTGTTACCAAGTTGATCCACAAAAGATGAACTGGCTGCAAGACGTCCCAACCAAACAAGGTTGATAGGAAGATGGTTAATACTTCAGCAGTATTGGCAGAAAGTAGGTACTGGATAGTCTTTTGAATGTTTGAGAAGACCTTACGTCCTTCTTCAACTGCAACAATAATAGTCGCAAAGTTATCATCTGCAAGAATCATGTCAGAAGCCCCCTTAGAAACCTCTGTACCAGTGATTCCCATACCGATACCGATGTCTGCTGTTTTCAAAGCTGGCGCATCATTGACACCATCACCTGTCATAGCAACGACTTTACCTTGTTTTTGCCAAGCCTTGACGATACGAACCTTGTGTTCTGGAGACACACGGGCATAAACAGAGTATTGACCAACTACTTTTTCAAAGTCTTCATCTGACAGTTCGTTGAGCTCAGCACCAGTTAAAACGTGACCTTCTGTATCGTTTGCATCAATGATTCCCAAACGTTTGGCAATAGCTTCTGCAGTGTCTTGGTGATCACCCGTAATCATGATTGGACGAATTCCCGCTTCCTTAGCCACACGAACAGCCTCAGCTGCCTCAGGACGTTCAGGGTCAATCATCCCAATCAAACCAGTAAAGATTAAATCATTTTCAAGCTCTTCAGAAATAAGGTTTTCTGGAATGCTGTCAATAATCTTATAAGCACCAGCAAGGACACGCAAGGCTTGGTGAGCCATTTCAGAGTTGTTTGTATGGATGAGATTTGCAACCTTCTCATCAATCGGAGCAATATCCCCAGCCTTATCACGAAGAACACAACGTTTCAAGAGTTGGTCTGGCGCACCTTTAACAGCTACGAGGAAGCGTCCATCTGCAAGTGGATGAACTGTTGACATGAGCTTACGTTCAGAATCAAATGGCAACTCAGCCACACGAGGATATTTCTCTAAAAATCCTTTGACATCGTAGCCCTTGTCCAAAGCATATTGGATAAAGGCTGTTTCGGTTGGATCACCAATCAAGTTTCCTTCCACATCAATTTTCGTATCATTGGCCAAGACAACTGAACGAAGCAGGGGCATTTCAAGACCTAGTTCAATGTCATCAGCTGAGTCATGTAGAACCGCATCGTAGAAGACTTTTTCGACGGTCATCTTGTTCATAGTCAGCGTACCAGTCTTGTCAGAAGCGATGATTTCTGTTGAACCAAGAGTTTCTACAGCTGGCAACTTACGAACGATAGAGTTTCTTTTAGCCAAAACTTGAGTACCGAGGGCAAGAACGATAGTTACGATAGCTGGGAGACCTTCTGGAATGGCTGCAACGGCAAGGGCAACAGAGGTCATCAACTCACCGAGTGGATTTTTCCCTTGAATGAAAACACCAACTACAAAAGTAACAAGGGCAATGACCAAAATTGCATAAGTCAAGACCTTAGAAAGGTTGTTCAAGTTTTGTTTAAGTGGTGTGTCTGTCTCATCTGCATCTTGGAGCATGCCAGCGATATGACCAACTTCCGTGTACATACCTGTATTGACAACAACTCCAAGACCACGACCATAAGTCACATTTGAGTTTTGGAAAGCCATATTGACACGATCACCAATACCAGCATCTGCAGCAAGCTCGACTGACAAGTCTTTTTCGACTGGCACAGACTCACCTGTAAGAGCTGCTTCTTCAATTTTAAGAGAGTTGGCTTCTAGTAAACGTAGGTCTGCTGGCACTACATCACCTGCTTCGAGGGCAACGATATCTCCAGGTACCAATTCTTTAGAGTCAATCTCCGCCATGTGACCATCGCGAAGAACGCGGGCAGCTGGACTTGACATAGATTTGAGGGCTTCGATGGCTTCTTCTGCTTTTCCTTCTTGGTAAACACCAAAGGCAGCATTGATGATAACCACAGCTAGGATGATAATAGCATCTGCGATATCTTCCCCACCAGAAGTCACGACTGACAAGATTGCTGCCGCAACTAGGATGATAATCATCAAATCCTTAAATTGCTCGATGAATTTGACCAGGATTGATCGTTTCTCTCCTTCTTCGAGTTCATTGTGGCCGAATTCAGCAAGGCGTTTTTCTGCCTCGCTTGATGACAAACCTTGCTCGGTCGCATCCACAGCCTTCAAGACCTCTTCAGGACTTTGAATGTAAAACGCTTGGCGTTTTTGTTCTTTTGACATGTGTCTCCTCCTTGACATTGTGTGCAAAACAGACTCTCTTTTTCTCATCGTATCTTTTCACGATAAACAAAAAGAGACCTGTTAATCATAACAAGTCTCGCTGTTTAAGATAGGGCCGGAAAGCATACTCTTCAGTATAAAATTCGGAATGACGACACTATCACAGGTTTCTGCCAGCTACTCCCTTGAGTAGTACTATTATACCAAATTTTGAAAAGTTTTCAAAGAGTAAAAACTGCCTTATTTGAATTTTCCCTTGAAAACCAGTATAATGGTAGAATGCTATGTGACTAGAAAGGAAGTTGAATGAAGCAATCTATTTCAAATCTCAAGTTGGCGGAACGTGGTGCCATTATCAGTATTTCGACCTACCTGCTCTTGTCTGCAGCAAAATTGGCTACTGGACATCTCCTTCATTCATCCAGTTTGGTAGCCGATGGTTTTAACAACGTGTCCGACATCATTGGAAATGTAGCCCTCTTGATTGGGATTCGAATGGCGCGCCAACCTGCTGACCGAGACCACCGTTTTGGTCACTGGAAGATTGAGGATTTGGCTAGCTTGGTCACTTCTATCATCATGTTCTATGTTGGCTTTGATGTGCTGAGGGATACCATTCAAAAGATTATCAGTCGTGAAGAAACAGTCATTGATCCTCTTGGTGCCACTCTAGGAATCATTTCTGCAGCGATTATGTTTGTGGTTTATCTCTATAACACTCGCCTCAGTAAGAAATCCAACTCCAAAGCACTGAAGGCTGCCGCCCAGGACAATCTTTCTGATGCTGTCACCTCACTTGGTACTACCATTGCCATCCTGGCTAGCAGCTTTAATTATCCGATTGTGGATAAACTGGTTGCCATCGTCATCACTTTCTTTATCTTGAAAACTGCCTATGATATCTTTATCGAGTCTTCCTTTAGTCTTTCAGATGGTTTTGACGACCGTCTGCTTGAGGATTATCAAAAGGCCATCATGGAAATTCCCAAAATCAGCAAGGTTAAGTCCCAAAGAGGTCGCACCTACGGTAGCAACATTTATCTTGATATTACGCTAGAAATGAATCCTGACTTGTCGGTTTTTGAGAGTCATGAAATCGCGGATCAAGTCGAGTCTATGCTGGAGGAACGTTTTGGCGTCTTTGATACCGATGTCCATATTGAGCCAGCGCCTATCCCTGAGGATGAAATTTTAGACAATGTCTACAAAAAATTGCTTATGCGCGAACAATTGATTGACCAAGGAAATCAACTGGAAGAACTCTTGGCTGACGATTTTGTCTATATTCGTCAAGATGGAGAGCAGATGGATAAAGAGGCCTATAAAGCCGAAAAAGACTTGAATTCTGCTATCAAAGACATTCAAATCACTTCCATCAGTCAAAAGACCAAACTCATCTGCTATGAATTAGATGGCATCGTCCATACCAGTATCTGGCGACGCCACGAAACCTGGCAAAATATCTTTCATCAAGAAACCAAAAAAGAATAGAGAAATCCTGTCCATAAGACGGGATTTTTCTATTCTTCTAACTATCAAACTCACTTAGGTATTCATAGCGTTCGTATTTTTCAAGGAGTGCTTCGTTTTTCTCATCCAGTTCTTTTTGAAGAGTAGACAACTTACCAAAGTCAGAGCCGTTGGCCTGCATTTCCTCTTCAATAGCAGCGATACGATTTTCCAAGGCTTCAATATCACCTTCAATGCTTGCCCACTCCTGCTTTTCTTGATAGGTCATGCGTTTCTTGTCTTCACGAAACTTGACCACTTTCTCCTTTTCAGCCTTTTGCACTTGATTGGCCATCTCTGTTTCAAAGGCTTTTTCATCAAGATAGTCGGTGTAATGACCAAAGAAAGGACGAATTTTACCATTCTCAAATGCGAGAATCTTGGTCGCCACCTTATCCAAGAAATAGCGGTCGTGACTAACTGTCAAAACAGGTCCCGCAAATCCTTGCAAGAAATTCTCCAAAACTGTCAAGGTTGCAATATCCAAATCATTGGTTGGCTCGTCTAAAAGAAGAACATTTGGTTTTTCCAAGAGCAGTTTGAGGAGATAAAGGCGTTTTTTCTCTCCCCCAGACAATTTCTCAATCAAGGTTCCATGCGTCGAACGTGGGAAAAGGAACTGCTCCAGCAGCTCTGCAATCGAAGTTGTAGAACCACCGCTGGTCTTGACCTCTTCTGCCACTTCCTGCAAGTAATTGATCACTCGCTTGCTTTCATCCAAACCCTCAATTTGCTGAGAGAAATAGGCGATGCGAACAGTTTCCCCAATCACAACTTGTCCTGCTGTCGGCTCAAGACTTCCTGCAATCAGGTTAAGGAGAGTTGATTTCCCAACACCGTTGTCCCCAACAATTCCGATACGGTCTTTGGCCTGCACCAAGAGATTAAAATCTTGCAAAATAGGCTTGTTTTCATAGGCAAATGAAACATCCTGAAACTCGATGACTTTCTTCCCAATCCGACTGGTTTCAAAGTTCATAGTCAAGTCTGTCTCAGCAACGCCGCCTGAAACTTCCTTTTTCAGGTCGTGGAAACGATTGATACGAGCCTGTTGCTTGGTCGCACGCGCCTGCGGTTGTCTACGCATCCAGGCCAATTCTTGCTTATAGAGTTGTTCCTTTTTGTGGAGAAGAGCCGCATCGCGTTCATCCTGTTCCGCCTTAAGGCGAACATAGTCCTGATAATTCCCTTGATACTCTGTCAAGCCTGCGCGATCCAACTCGAAAATCCGTGTTGACAAAGCGTCCAAGAAATAGCGATCATGGGTGATAAAAAGGACGGTTTTCTTAGAATTTTTTAAAAAGAGGGTCAGCCACTCAATGGTCGCAATGTCCAGATGGTTGGTCGGCTCATCCAGAAGCAAGAGGTCATGGTTGCCAAGGAGAACTTGCGCCAACTGGACCCGTCTTCTTAAACCACCTGACAATTCCCCAACAGGAGTAGATAAGTCCTGAATACCCAACTTGCTGAGAACCGTCTTGACCTGACTCTCAATTTCCCAAGCTTGGAGGGAATCCATCTCTGCCATGATCCGTTCCAAACGCGCCTGCTTGTCCTCACTGTAGTTGAGCATGAGGAGCTCATACTCACGAATGAGCTGGATTTCCTTGAGGTCGCTAGATAGGACCGTATCCAAGACCGTCTTGCTATCATCAAAATCAGGATCCTGTGTCAAGTAACCAATCTGGTAATCATTCTTAGCTGAAAAGGGACTGACATCCCCATCAAAGCCAGAAACACCAGAAAGGACATCCAAAAGGGTAGTCTTGCCAGTTCCATTAACACCGATTAAACCAATTCTATCCAAGTCATGGATGATAAAGGAAATATCCTTAAAAACGGTCTTGTCACCGACGGATTTACTTAGTTTTTCAACGATAAAATCACTCATTTTTTCTCCTTCAGATAAGCATGGATGGCTTGGCGGTCATTTTCCAATTCTCCATCGACAATGGCATATTCAATCTCTGTTAAAATCTCTCCCAAGTCTGGGCCTGGTTGATAGCCATATTCCTTAATCAAAATGCCACCATTAATCTGAATTTCTTTCTTATCATGAATGGTCAAACTCTGGTAAGTTTCTGTAATTGCTTGTGGGTTGACTTCTTTTCCTTGGGCTTGACGAAGATTTTCAGCCTGTAAAAGCAAAGCCAAGTCAAAGCGGTAACAATCGCGCTTGCTCAATTCTCCCTTTTCACGCAAGGTCAAAATAGTCAGTAAATCCTGAACTTGCTTAGCAAACTGACGTGAGGTCTTCCAAGCCTTCAAAAATGGCTGCGCATTTTCAATCTCCAAAGCCCACAGTAGAGCAGCCCAGGCTTGCTCTGAAGATTCAAAGGTGAAATCAGTCTCCAAATCAAACAGTCTGTTAAGCTCGTCCTGGCTAGCTGCCATATCAGGGAGATAATCATAAGCTTGACTCTCAATCATGGAAGTCAAGCCCCTTCTCCAAAATGGAGCCAGCAAGAGTTTATCAAACTCAACGAAGGTACGCTCCACAGAAATTTTCTCCAAAAGTGGCGTCAAAGTCTTCATAGCTTTAAATGTTTCTGACTCAAGCTCAAAGCCAAGACTGGCCTGAAAACGGAAGCCACGCATAATCCGCAAAGCATCTTCGTTGAAACGCTCACTTGCCACTCCAACCGCCCGCAAAACTTGATTTTCTAAATCTTCTAAACCATGGAACAAGTCAATGATTTCTCCTGTATCGTCCAAGGCAAAGGCGTTGACTGTGAAATCACGGCGCTTGAGGTCTTCTTCTAGCGAGCGCACAAAGGAGACCGCACTGGGTCTGCGATAGTCCACATAGACATCCTCTGTCCGAAAGGTGGTTACCTCATACTCCTCATCCCCATCTAAAACTAAGACGGTTCCATGCTCGATTCCGATATCGGCTGTTCGCGGAAAAATCTGCTTGGTTTCTTCTGGATAAGAAGACGTCGCAATATCCACATCATGAATGGGACGATTGAGGAGGGCATCTCGAACAGAGCCCCCAACAAAATAGGCCTCAAAACCTGCTTCTTTAATTTTTTCTAATACTGGTAAAGCCTTCTGAAATTCAGAAGGCATTTGCGTTAATCTCATAATAAGTGTTCTAATCCATAGACAAGCTCATGACGCTTGACAACTTCTTTAATTCCCAAATTCACCCCTGTCATGAAGGAGCTGCGATCATAGGAGTCATGACGGAGTGTCAATCCTTCTCCCTGATTGCCAAAGATGACTTCCTGATGGGCTACTAAGCCTGGCAAACGTACTGAGTGGATCCGCATGCCATCAAAGTCAGCACCACGAGCACCTGCAATCAATTCTTCTTCATCAGGCGCACCTTGCTGGGTAGACTCTCGAACTTCTGCCATTAACTCAGCTGTTTTAATAGCTGTTCCACTCGGAGCATCCTTTTTCTTGTCATGATGGAGCTCGATAATCTCCACATTTGGGAAATATTTAGCAGCCTGCCTTGCAAATTGCATGAGTAAAACAGCACCCAAGGCAAAGTTAGGAGCGATCAAGCCACCCAAATCTTGAGCACGAGAAAATGCTTTTAGCTCTGCAATTTCTTCACTCGTGAAACCTGTTGTCCCAACCACTGGAGCAAAGCCATTTTCAAGAGCAAAGCGTGTATTTTCATAGGCAACAGTTGGAGTAGTAAAGTCTACCCAGACATCCGCTTCAAAGCCTGCTAAATCAGCCTTATCCTTGAAAACAGGAATACCCTGCCATTCTGATTCAGACTCAAAGGGATACAAAACTGCTACCAAGTCCAAGTCTGGATCAGCCAAGACCATCTGACAAGCAGCCTGACCCATCTTTCCCTTAAAACCAGCAATAATTACTCGAATACTCATCTCTACTCCTGACTAAGATACAAAGGACGATAGCTGCCCTTGAAAAATAGGGAATGACGCTGACTTTCCATGAAAGGCAAGACAGGCATCTTTTTTCAAGAGGCAGGTAGTCCGTGTTCAATTTCTAAGATACAAAGCCTGTAAGAACATAGAGTGAAAATAGGAGTTCTAATCAAGGAGTGTCTCCTCCCTCCTTGGAAGAACTATCTTTTTCACAGAGGGTTCCAGGCGTGTTCAATTATCAAGATACAAAGGGCCTTAGCTGCCCGTGAAAAATAGGGGATGGCGCTGACTTTCCACAAAAGGCAAGACAGACATCTTTTTTCAAGAGGCAGGTAGTCCGTGTTCAATTTCTAAGATACAAGCCTTCTTAACTAGTCTAGAAGTGCTAACTAAATCACTGGAATATAACCCAGAGCAATACTTCCTGCTCCTAGGTGTGTTCCAATGACACTACCAAATGTAGCAAGTGAAATATCCGTACCCACTTCAGAATCTAGCAAGTGCTGACGCAATTCTTCAGCCTTTTCAGGAGCATTCCCGTGAATGACAATGATACGGTATTGGCCTGAAGCTGTTGCTTCCTTGATAATCTCAATTAAACGCTTGGTTGCTTTCTTTTCAGTACGAACTTTTTCGTACACTTCAATCACACCTTGGTCATTAAAATAAAGAATCGGCTTAATGCTTAGCAGATTGCCCAAAATCGCAGCTCCATTTGAAAGGCGTCCCCCTTTAACCAAGTGGTCCAAGTCATCCACCATGATGAAAGCAGATGTGTGACTAATCTGAATAGCTAGCTTATCCTGAATAATGGCAAAGTCATCGCCCTGGTCTCGCCAGTTAAAGACACTTTCAACCATGATACCCAGAGGAGCACTTGTAATCAAAGTGTCTGGGAAAGCAATAGTTAAACCCTCATATTCTTCTATCATATACTGGATATTTTGGTAAAAACCTGAAATTCCAGAAGATAGGAAAAGCCCCAAAGCATGTGTATAACCTTGTTCTTTGAGCGAAGTTAGAATCTCATCTAACTTGGCAATACTTGGTTGACTGGTCTTAGGCAATTCAGAAGCCTGAGCCATTTTTTGGTAAAACTCCTCAGCAGTCAGATTGATACCTTCGACATACTCCTCACCATCAATATTAACAGGAATATCCAAGACAAATAAATCTTCTCTTTGCAAGGTATCTGCACTGAGATAGGCAGAGGAATCTGTGATAACAGCTAATTTCATATTAGAACTCCAAATTGATTCCTGGTAAGTCTAATGCAATCTCAGTTACTTCATAAGTCAAACGGTTGAGCATGTTCAAACATGGACGAGCCAAGGTTTCCACTTCTTCTTGGTTCAATTCACTTGGCTCGTTAACAATACGACCATCGATATGGTTCACCTGTGAAATGGTTCCACTGATGACAAATTTATCAAATACAATCATAAAACTCAAGACAACAATCAAGGAAGTCACTTGATTTTCTTGGTCATGTTGAATTAGTTGGAAGTTCACATCCACCTTAGTTTCAGGAGCTCCATTTTCATTTTCCCATTCAAAATTACGCGCATCAAAATGATACTGACTAACAAATTCTTGTTCACGTTTAAGATTCATGTCTTTCTCCCTCGGCTACAATATTATAAGCTATTGTACCATAATTTTTTATTTTCATCTAGTTTTCTAGGATTTAGTCAATCCCGATTTCAGCTCGAACTACGTCTGCGATGGTATCAACATAGTAGTCCACTTCTTCTGTTGTAGGCGCTTCTGCCATAACACGCAAAAGAGGCTCTGTTCCACTTGGGCGAACAAGGATACGGCCATTCCCCGCCATTTCAGCTTCCATCTTCTCGATGATAACCTTGATAGCTGGCACTTCCATAGCCTTTTCCTTCATGGCATTTTCCACTCGGATATTGACTAATTTTTGTGGATAGATGGTTACTTCTGCTGCCAACTCTGACAAGCTCTTACCAGTTTCCTTCATGATTTTGGTCAATTGAACAGCAGATAATTGGCCATCACCTGTTGTATTGTAATCCATCAAGATGACGTGACCAGACTGTTCACCACCAAGGTTGTAGCCTGATTTTCGCATTTCTTCAACAACGTAACGATCGCCAACTGCAGTGACTGCCTTGTTAATGCCTTCACGATCCAAGGCCTTGTGGAAACCAAGGTTAGACATAACGGTTGTCACGATTGTATTTTGCGCCAATTGTCCTTTTTCAGAAAGGTATTTTCCGATGATGTACATAATCTTGTCACCATCGACGATATCGCCATTCTCATCGACAGCAATCAAACGGTCACTGTCTCCGTCAAAAGCCAAACCGATAGCTGAGTCACTTTCTTTGACCACTTCTTGAAGGGTTTCTGGGTGGGTTGAACCAACATTAAGGTTGATGTTAAGACCATCTGGTGTTTCCCCGATAACCGTCAATTGAGCGCCAAGATCTGCAAAGATTTGACGGGCACTTGTAGACGCTGCACCATTGGCCGTATCCAAGGCAACCTTCATTCCTTCAAGAGGAGTTCCAGTTGAAACAAGATATCCTTCATACTTACGCAAGCCTTCTGGATAATCTACCAAGGTTCCCAAGCCTTCAGCACTTGGACGTGGCAGAGTGTCTTCTGCAGCATCTAGCAGGGCTTCAATTTCTGCTTCTTTTTCATCATCTAGTTTGAAACCATCACCACCAAAGAACTTAATCCCATTATCAAGGGCTGGGTTGTGGCTAGCAGAAATCATGACACCGGCACTTGCCCCTTCAGTTTTAACCAAGTAAGCTACTGCTGGTGTTGCCAAAACACCAAGTTTGTAGACGTGAATCCCTACAGAGAGGAGACCTGCCACCAAGGCAGATTCTAGCATTTCCCCTGAAATACGTGTGTCACGTCCTACAAAAACTTTCGGTGCTTCCGTTTCATGTTGGCTAAGAACATAGCCTCCAAAACGTCCTAGTTTAAAGGCCAATTCTGGCGTTAATTCTACGTTAGCTTCTCCACGGACTCCATCAGTCCCAAAATATTTACCCATTTTTATAAAATCCTTTTCCTATTTTTAATTCGTTTTTGAACTAGTTGCTTTCGATGACGAAGATGTCTCCGACGAACTGCTTGTTGTTGAATTTGATGTACTTGAACTTGGTGCTACTGGTTTTGTAGTCACCTTCATTGTTGTGTCGAACGGAGTAATAACTGCCGGTAAGACAACACCATTACGGTCGATTGCCTGCAAAGGTACCGAACCACTGTAATTACCTGTTATGCGTTCGCTGGTTGGTAAAAGTGCAATAATTTTGTCAATCTTAGCTAATGTTTCTTGGTCAGTTGTGACCGAAACGCGTTCATTTGACACGGTTACACTATCAAGTTGTAGCTTCGGATCAATCTGGCTTTGGTCAACTTGTGGCACAACAATCATCCCATCTCGTTTAACCTTCTTCCCAACTTTCACTGTAATCTTTTGAGGCGTTGCCACAGCAGTCAATCCACTTGGAAGATTTTCAATATTTAAGGGAACTTCAATTGTTCCAATACTGGCATCCGTCAAATCAGCAGTTACCTTAAACTTACGAGTGCTCTCCTGCATTTCGCTGGCCAAGGTCACACGATTAGCTCCGGTTAATACCACTGAAACTTCTGATGCAAATCCGCTAATGAAATACTGTTCATTATCATAGTGGATATCGATAGGAACGTTCGTTATCGTATTGGTGTAGGTTTCTGATTTGACCTGCCTTGCGGTATTGCTATTTTGAAAGTTGGTTGACGTTGCATAGATAAATAAGACACAAGCAAAAAAAAGAGATGAGATGATATATAGACTATTTTTTCTCATATTTCCAACCTCCTAGCAAACGGTCCTTGAAACTGACTTTTTCCTCAACAGCTGGCAAAAGAATTGCTCGTAGCTCTGCTTCAAATTCTTCAATCGTCAAGTCGTGCTTGAAAACACCGTTATAGGTAATAGAAATGCCTCCTGTTTCCTCTGAGACGATGAAGGTCAAGGCATCGGATACTTCTGACAAACCGATAGCCGCCCGGTGTCTGGTCCCAAATTCCTTGGAAATCCCTGTGCTTTCTGTCAAGGGAAGATAGGCAGAGGTTACTGCTATTCGATTTTCTCTGATAATCACAGCACCATCGTGTAGGGGAGTGTTGGGGATAAAGATATTAATAAGGAGTTCAGCTGAAATATTGGCATCCAAAGGAATCCCTGTCGCAATGTATTCTTGTAAGGTCCGAACTCGTTGGATGGCAACCAGAGCACCAATCTTACGAGGACTCATATATTCAACCGACTTGACAAAGGCACGAATCATTTGCTCCTCTGCACTAATTTGAGCAGTAGAAAAGAAATCTGTCGCCCTTCCCAAGCGTTCCAAACCAGTCCGAATCTCTGGAGAGAAGATAACAACCGCAGCAATAACCCCATAGGTGATAATCTGATTAATCAACCAAGAAATCGTTGTTAAATCAAGGATATTGGCCACAACCTGGGCTAATACAAAGATCACGACCCCACGCACCAAAATCATAATCTTGGTGCCAGCTATCGCTTTTGTAAAACGATATAAAATATAGGCCACAATCAAAATATCAAACAGATTGATGGCAATACTCCAAGGACTAGAAAACAAGCTAGTCCAATATTGCAGGTTGGATAATTGTTGAAAGTTCATCTGCTGTCTCCTCTCTGTCCAAACACGTTCCTTTCTATTATACCATTTTTCTGACATTTTTTTCCCTATCCTACTTCATTTTAAATTAAAGAAAAAATATGATAAAATAAACTGATACTCAATGAAAATCAAAGAGCAAACTAGGAAGCTAGCCGCAGGCTGTACTTGAGTACGGTAAGGCGACGCTGACGTGGTTTGAAGAGATTTTCGAAGAGTATGACTAGAAAAAACAAAGGAGAAACCATGTCTCAACTCTATGATATTACCATTGTAGGTGGTGGTCCTGTCGGTCTTTTTGCGGCCTTCTATGCCCACCTACGCCAAGCCAAGGTTCAAATCATCGACTCTCTTCCCCAACTAGGTGGACAACCTGCTATTCTCTACCCTGAAAAGGAAATTTTAGACGTCCCGGGTTTCCCAAACCTGACTGGAGAAGAGTTGACTAACCGTCTAATCGAGCAATTAAATGGCTTTGATACCCCTATTCATCTCAACGAAACGGTTCTTGAGATTGAAAAACAAGAAGAAGGATTTGTCATCACAACTTCTAAAGGAAGTCATCTGTCTAAAACTGTTATCATTGCTATGGGGGGTGGTGCCTTCAAACCACGTCCGCTGGAACTAGAAGGCGTTGAGGGCTATGAAAATATCCACTACCACGTTTCTAACATTCAGCAATATGCTGGTAAGAAAGTGACGATTCTGGGTGGTGGGGACTCAGCTGTTGATTGGGCTTTGGCTTTTGAAAAAATTGCACCAACTACCCTTGTTCACCGCAGAGATAATTTCCGCGCCTTGGAACACAGTGTCCAAGCTTTGCAGGAATCTTCTGTGATCATCAAGACACCATTCGTCCCTAGCCAACTCCTTGGAGATGGAAAAACACTCGATAAACTTGAAATCACAAAAGTCAAATCTGATGAAACAGAAACTATTGACCTAGACCACCTCTTTGTCAACTATGGTTTCAAATCTTCTGTTGGTAACCTTAAAAACTGGGGTCTGGACCTCAACCGTCACAAGATTATCGTCAATAGCAAGCAAGAATCTAGCCAAGCAGGTATCTATGCTATCGGTGACTGTTGCTACTATGACGGAAAAATTGATCTGATTGCGACAGGGCTTGGAGAAGCACCAACCGCTGTTAACAATGCCATTAACTACATCGACCCAGAACAAAAAGTACAACCAAAACACTCTACTAGTTTATAGAAAAAGAACCACGAGTCACATAGGATTCGTGGTTTTATAGTTCATCGGCTAATTTGTTAGCTCATATTTCCCCCTTCTTTAACAAAAATAAAAATGCCTATCAAACTGATAAAACATGTGATATAATAGGGACGGCACTAACAATACGCCTTGGAAAAGGAGGTATTACAGATGCTAGAACTTCTCAAAATAGTACTTATCGCAGTCATCGAGAGTATCATCTCATGGCTGGTGACTCGTTGGTTAGACGATCACTTCGACAAGTAACCTTCCTGGTTAGTGCTATCTAACCCAGAAAAAAATCCCCTCAGTATTGCAGTACCGAGGGGATTTCTGTTAGCACTAAAATGCTAGAACTTCTCAATTCCCCTTTATTATCTCACATACTCTATTTAATTGTCAAGAAAGAGGTGTTTTATATCTTTATAACTCATCGGCTATCTTATTGATTTTTCTGAGTCTGTGGTTAACACCACTTTTGGTCAGAGGAGTGCTGAGACTATCTGCTAACTGCTGGATAGAGTAATCTGGGTGCTGAATTCGCAACTGCGCTACCTCCTGCAAATCTACTGGTAGATTTTCTAGGCCCATGATATCTTTGATTTTACTGATATTGTTGATGGTCTTCATGCTGGCAGAAACTGTCCGAGCAATATTCGCCGTTTCAGCATTATTAGCACGATTAAGGTCGTTACGGGTTTCTCGTAAAATCTTAACTCGCTCAAAATCATCACGCGCCTTCATGGCTCCGATGACAATCAAGAAGTCCATAATATCTTCGGCTCGCTGGAGATAGGTCACAGCTCCCTTCTTACGCTCAAGAACCTTAGCATCCAGTAAAAACTGCTGGAGAAGAGAGGCAATCCCTTGCGCGTGGTCCAAATAAACAGAACTGATTTCCAACTGGTACTTACCTGACTCAGGGTCACGAATGCTTCCATTTGCCAAGAAAGCACCACAGAGATAGGCACGACCTGCTTCCTCGTCTGATAAAATCTCCTCGTCAATACCTGTTTCCAGACCAAAGAAGGAGTCTGCCAAGTGCAAATCACTCAATAAGTCCTGCACCTTTTCATCTGTAAAAACGGTATAGACCCGATTCTTACGAAGATTGCTCCGTTGGTGGTGTCGGATTTCCGATTTGATTTCGTAGAAATGGAGAAAGGACTCATAGAGGTGCCGAGCCAGTTTGGCATTTTCTGTCACGACAGACAAGGTCAAGCCCGAAGTCGAAAGACCGATGCTACCAGACATCTTGATAATGGCAGATAATTCATGCCGGCTCAGATGGTGCTGACCTAGAATTTCTTCTTTTACTGCTACTGTGAAACTCATTTTCTCACCTTTATAATGCGCATCAACTCATCCACGATCAAATCTCCATCGTGGAAGGCACCCCCATTTTCCAGACGAAGGAAGTTGGATGAAATCACACGCGGAACTTGCTTACAAAGACCAGCAAAATCATGTTCCACCTGCACCAAGTATTCATCAAAACGGTTGGAATTCATGTATTCCTGAGGCACTTTTTCGATATTCACCAAGACAGTGTCGATAAAAGGTCGGCCAAGGTGACGATGCAAGACTTCCACATGGTCACTATCTGTAAAGTGTTCCGTCTCCCCACGTTGGGTCATGATATTGCAGACATAGGCGATTTCTGCCTTGGTTTCCAAAAGCGCCTGCCCGATTTCCTTAATCACGATATTGGGCAAAATCGAGGTAAAGAGAGAACCAGGTCCGAGGACAATCATGTCACTTTCAAGAATGGTCTGCACTACTCGACGGCTAGCCAGAGGCGTATCATCATTGAGGGTATTGGTCACATAGACATGGTCAATCATGCCTGGATGGTCTGCAATATGACTCTCTCCAGCCACTTCTGTCCCATCCTGAAAGACTGCGTGTAGGGTCAAAGGATGGTCACTGGAAGGATAAATCTTTCCAGTTGTATGGAAAAATTTGCTCAGCAACTGCATGGCATTGTAGGTCGAACCCTGCATTTCTGACAGGCCAGCGATAATGAGATTGCCCAATGGATGGCCAGCAAAGGCTCCAGCATCTTCAGAGAAGCGATACTGAAAGACTTTCTCATAGAATTTAGGCATATCCGACATGGCCACAAGGACATTACGGAGATCGCCTGGCGGTGTCAACTGCTGCATATTTTTTCTGAGTTCACCTGAAGAACCACCATCATCTGCCACCGTTACGATAGCTGCGATTTCCACATCTTTTTCCCGCAGACTCTTAAGAATGACAGGAATCCCAGTCCCTCCACCAATCACCGTTATCTTTGGTTTTCTCATGAACGGTTTACCGTTTCCTTTCTTCGGTCTTTGTCGCGATGCCCTTCATTAACAGGCCAATTCTTGGATAAGTCCTGCGCCAAGCGTTTAGCAAAGGCCACACTACGGTGTTGCCCACCCGTACAACCCATGGCAATGGTCAAAACGGACTTACCTTCCTTTTGGTAACTTGGCAAAATCGGCTCAATCAAGGCCAATAAATGTTGATAGAAGTCTTCTGACTCAGGATGGTTCATGACATAATCATAAACAGGTTCATCCACACCCGTTTGGTTTCTCAGTTCTGGAAGATAATATGGATTTGGCAAGAATCGGACATCAAAAACTAAATCCGCATCAATTGGGATTCCGTATTTAAAGCCAAAAGACATAACTTCAATACGGAAAGACTGAGCTTTCTCTTGATCAGAAAACTGCTCTGCAATGGTTTTACGCAGCTCACGAGGAGTCAGTTCAGTCGTATCCACCACATTTTGGCTCATGTTTTTCAAAGGCGCCAAGAGCTCACGCTCCAGTTTTATTCCATCCAAAATCCGTCCATCTGCAGCTAGAGGGTGACTTCGTCTAGTTTCCTTGTAACGCGCGACCAATTCCTTATCAGCTGCATCCAAAAAGAGAATTTTAAAGTCCAGTTCTTCCTTGTTTTCCAACTCATCCAAAACAGTTTGAATCTCGGAAAAGAAAGAACGGCTACGCATATCCACTACCAAGGCCAACTTATGGTCGTCTTCCTTTGTTTCCACCAACTGCAAAAACTTAGGCAAGAGAGCTGGCGGCATATTATCAATAGTGAAATATCCCAAATCCTCGAAAGACTGAATGGCTACAGTTTTCCCTGCACCACTCATCCCTGTCACAATCACCAAGTGAAGTTGTTTCTTTGTCATCTTTTTCTCCTTATATCAAAAGAAGTTTGGCAGAACCAAACTTCAACTAGCTTATCCAATCTCTGCGATGACTTCGATTTCGACTTTTACATTACGAGGAAGACGAGCTACCTCCACAGCTGAACGAGCTGGAAATTCCTCTTTAAAGGCCGTTTGGTAAACCTCGTTAAAAGGAACAAAGTCGTTCATATCACTCAAGAAACAAGTTGTTTTGACAACATGGTCAAAGTCAGTTCCTGCCTCTGCCAAAATAGCACCGATGTTTTTCAAGACTTGTTCTGTCTGTTCTTGGATCGTTTCTCCAACGATTTCCCCAGTTTCAGGAGATAGGGGAACTTGACCACTAGCAAACAAAAGGTTGCCAACGATTTTTCCTTGAACATATGGTCCAATAGCCTTTGGAGCTTTGTCTGTATGAATTGTTTTTGCCATTTTCTTTTCCTCACAATTTTTCTAAGATTGCATCCCAAGCTTCATCCATCCCTGCCTTGCTGACAGATGAAAAGAGGATAAAGTCGTCACTTGGGTCAAAGTTTAATTTCTTTTTGATTGCTGATTCGTGCTTGTTCCATTTACCACGTGGAATCTTGTCTGCCTTGGTCGCCACAATGATGACTGGAATCTCATAATACTTAAGAAATTCGTACATCTGCACATCATCTGCTGACGGGTCATGACGAAGGTCAACTAGACTGACCACTGCACGGAGATTTTCCCGAGTCGTTAGGTACTCCTCAATCATGCGCCCCCACTTTTCACGTTCCTTTTTAGAAACACGGGCATAGCCATAACCAGGCACATCCACAAAGCGCATCTTATCATCGATATTAAAGAAGTTCAGGAGCTGGGTTTTACCAGGTTTACCTGATGTTCGGGCTAGATTCTTGCGGTTCAGCATGGTATTGATAAAGCTAGATTTACCAACATTTGAACGCCCTGCTAGAGCAATCTCTGGCAGTTCATCCTGCGGATAGTGGGATTTATTAGCCGCACTGAGCAAGATTTCAGCATTGTGTGTATTGATTTCCATAGTCACCTCTAGGCTGTTTCCAAGATTGGTTTATCCGTTCCATCGACAGCTTCTTTTGTGATGCGAACCAATTTCACATTTTCCTGACTCGGTACTTCAAACATGACGTCTAGCATGGTTTCTTCAATAATTGAGCGAAGACCACGCGCACCTGTCTTCCGTTCGATGGCCTTATTGGCGATTTCTTGAAGGGCTTCGTCGTCAAATTCCAACTCGACATCATCATAAGAAAGCAAGGTTTGATATTGTTTAACCAAGGCATTTCTTGGCTCTTTCAAGATACGAACCAAGTCATCAACCGTCAATTGCTCAAGAGCAGCAAAGACAGGCAAACGTCCAATCAACTCAGGGATAATACCAAATTTTTGAATATCTTCTGCGATGATTTCTTGCATGTAAGAGCTGTTTTCATCAATCGCTTTATTGTTTTGACCAAATCCGATAACCTTTTCACCCAGACGTTGTTTGACGATTTCTTCAATACCATCAAAGGCACCACCCACGATGAAGAGGATATTTTTAGTATCCACTTGAATCATCTCTTGTTGTGGATGTTTACGTCCACCTTGAGGCGGTACGCTGGCAACTGTTCCCTCGATAATCTTAAGAAGGGCTTGTTGCACCCCTTCACCAGAAACGTCACGTGTGATCGATACGTTCTCGCTCTTCTTAGCAATCTTGTCAATTTCATCCACATAGATAATGCCACGCTCTGCACGTTCAATGTTAAAGTCAGCAGCCTGCAATAGTTTGAGGAGGATATTTTCCACGTCCTCACCCACATAACCAGCCTCAGTAAGAGCTGTTGCATCCGCAATCGCAAAAGGCACATTCAAGCTCTTAGCCAAGGTCTGGGCCAGGAAAGTTTTCCCTGAACCAGTTGGGCCAATCATCAAGATATTTGACTTCTGCAAATCCACATCTTCTGACTCTTCACGCGTATCGTGGAAATTGATGCGTTTGTAGTGGTTGTAAACTGCCACTGCCAAGGCACGTTTGGCACGATCTTGACCAATTACATAGTGGTTCAAGATATGGAGGAGTTCGATTGGTTTTGGAACTTCAGACAAGTCTGCCAAGACTTCTTCCGCCAACTCCTCACGAATGATTTCCTGGGCTAACTCCACACATTCATTACAGATAAAGGCGTTGTTACCTGCGATTATTTTTTGTACTTCTTCTTGGCTTTTGCCACAAAATGAGCAATAAACCATCATATCATTATTCCTATTTGTAGGCATGATTTCCTTCCGTTCTATTCTATACTGTCATTCTATCTAAAATAAGGTCATGTAAAAAGCATGGATACTATTGACCAAATTGGTAAAGGCATTTAACCAGAGCAGGACAGAAAGCCCATAACGCTTTTTACGAAAAGCCTGTGCTCCTGCAAGTAAGCAGACCAAACACAGCATGGCTGTGAAAAAACCAAATATACTACGTTCCATTAGACTTCCTTTCTCTTGCGGTATTGGATGGTAAAATCATAAGGGTTTTTCTCATCTTTGGTATAGGATTTGCTTGAAACTGTCTCAAAAAGGGACAAGTCAAACTCTTCAGGGAAATAGGTATCTCCCTCCACCCGAGCATGAATTTGAGTCACAATCACTTCATCAAGGTAGGGTTCAAAAGCCTGAAAAATCTGCTTTCCACCAATAATATAGAGATTCTTTTCTTGAGCCTGATACCAGTCCAAGACAGACTGGACATCATAAAAAGTAGTAACCCCATATATCTTTTCTTCTGGATTACGAGTCAAAATCAAGGTCTCCCGTTTTGGAAGCAAGCGACGCCCCATCCCATCAAAGGTCACGCGCCCCATCAAGATAGCATGATTCAGAGTTGTTTCTTTGAAGTGTTGCAGTTCTGCTGGCAAATGCCAAGGCAGACGACTGTCCTTACCAATCACACCCTCTTCATCCTGGGCCCAAATAGCTACGATTTTCTTAGTCATGCTTCCATCCTTTTCACTGATAGTACTATTTTATCAAAAAACTCAAAAAAAGACTGGTTTGGAATAGCTTACAGAATAGAAAAAAATCTGTAAGAGGCATCCTACAGATTTTTATATGATTATTCTATTTCTTACAAACCAGGTGCTTGTCCAAGTTCTGCGGCAAGCATCCAGATTGTTTTATCAGTTTCAGTTTTAGCATCTGTAAAGATACCGTTTGTCACATCGTCACCTTCTTCATCAGTAACATCCAAACCTTTTTGGAAGAGTTCTGACAAGTAACGGTAGATAGCAAGGACACGTTCCAAGCTTTCTTCAACATTACGGTATTCACCAGCTTCTTCTTCGATTTCACTGTTTTGAAGGAATTCTGTCAATGTAGAGAATGGGCTACCACCAAGTGTAATCAAGCGTTCGCTGATTTCATCCAATTGACCATCAAGAGCTTCCATGTACTCATCCATTTTTGGATGCCATACAAGAAAACCACGGCCACGCATGTACCAGTGTACTTGGTGCAAAGCTACATGGGCTACGTACAAATCAGCAACAGCTTGGTTCAATACTTCCTTTGTTTTTGCCAATGCTACTGGCGCTGCTTTTGTCAATGATGTTACGTCTTTTACTGCTTCTTTTTTCAATTCTACCATTTTATTTTACCTCATTCATTATTATTTGCAACCACTTCTTACTGGTTACTACCTTAGTATACTACTATGGAAAACCAATAGCAAGCCAAATGACTCACATGAGAAAAGTTGCAATAGACTGATAATTTAAGAATTTTTTAGAATGAAATCCAGTCACTTTCAAACTCTCTTAACAGAGATAAAATCATGACCACCCGTCAAACGGGTGGTTTGTCCCAGGGCTATAAGCCCAAATTACCAGCCAGCGCCTAAAGACGCTGGCTTTCACTTTGTTCAAGCCTCATTGCTCTTGACTCGTCACTTGCCTCTCAAAGAGGCTTTAGTATTACTTACCACTATCCCTAAAGGGATCCTCATATTCTTTTACACTTAATTTATCTAGTGCTATATCATGCTTTTCCTGTTCTTGAATATATTTCTTAATTGTGGCTTCATTAAGCCCTACTGTACTCACATAATAACCTTCCGCCCAGAAATGCCGATTCCCAAACTTGTACTTGAGATTGGCGTGTTTGTCAAACATCATGAGTGCACTTTTTCCTTTTAAATAACCCATGAAACTAGAAACACTTGTCCTTGGTGGAATACTGACTAACATGTGTACATGGTCTGGCATTAAGTGACCCTCGATAATTTCAACTCCTTTATAACTACATAAGCGATGAAATATTTCGCCTAAACTACTTCGATATTGATTATAGATGACTTTTCGTCTATACTTAGGGGTGAACACAATGTGATACTTACAGTGCCACTTTGTGTGCGATAAACTATGAGCCTTTTGTGCCATATTTTTCTCCTTTCGCTTTACAATTGGCTTGAACACCTTTATTGTATCGCGTTCGGAGTTTTTTTGGTATAACCTTCGACGCGCACCCGCATAGCGGGTGGTTTTTTTGTCTCGCACCTAACGGAGCGAGACGGACTAATAGTCACATAATAAAGAAAAGAGCATACAATTTGTAGGCTCTTTTCTAAGTTTTACATCTTAATACCAGACGCTAACATCAACATGACCCCGAATCCCTTTAAGAGAGTCAGATGAAGTATATTGCCATCCTTTTTCTCCTGAATAATGAGGATTGTTCCAATCAAGCGCATCCGTATAGGCAGCAACCCAGTTTACATGTTGTAAAATATTTGGATGATTCAAACGAGTTTGCAAAAGTTGACGATAGCTATAAACTTTCACGTTTTGATAACCAGCATGCTTCATGGTTTCCATATACTTATTGATAATTTTAACCCAAGTAGTTGTATCTGTCGGTGCTTTCTTAGATTTATTTTCATATTCCCAATTTTCAACATCATAGTAGATTGGATAAGACAAGTTCATTTTATATTTCTTCAAAAGTTCAATGGTCTGTTTAGCATCATTCTCAGCATCTGTTTCATTTTCTGCATAGGTATAAAGATAAACACCGTAAGGAATTCCAAGACGATTTAACTCCTTGATATTATGAGCCAATTCCTTGTCCTCAGTTCCACTATAGCCCAAACGAACAATGACTCCATCTACTCCATTATCATCGATGACTTTTTTCCAGTCACTGATACGACCATTGTGTTCACTGACATCAATAACCTTCT